>JALVWL010000250.1 GCA_027034965.1 Candidatus Omnitrophota bacterium | reverse complement strand
ACCAAAGATCCTGCATACAAGTCAAGGAAACCTAGTGCCTACGTCTGTCTAATCTTCCCTTATTCTTTTCTTATCAAGGAGTTATAATTTTAGGGTGTCAAAGTTGAGTTAGAGAGCAAACTTGGGGGGATCATTGATAGATACGATCCCCAGGGGAAGGATCCTGTTCGTGGAAGGGATATCCCAGGCTCTTTAGTTGGTCTCTGGTGAGTATGGTTGAGAAGTCCCAGGAAGGATAATAGAACATTAGGTTACGCAAATTTCCCTTATCTATCTCCATATTTTTGAGAAAATAGGCCAATATGGAAGGAGTAAATATCGTCCGCTGCCACTTCATCATATCCCTTTCCATAAGTTGCTGCTTAGAGAAGAACTTGTACAGATCTGCATCGAAACGCCTGCGTTCCTGTTCTATAAATTCTCCCTCGAATTCAGGGGTGTAGTTTATAAATATATCATTGTGCCTCTGGAAGCTATAAAATTCTAATAACTCGGGTATCGGATAGCCATGCACTTGTTCTGAAAATATTACAGAGTCAACCCCACAAAATCCAGCCACAAACCATGCGATAGACATAAGATCGAAGAGGATGCCTTTGTACTCTACGTCTTTTATAAATCGAAGGCAGTGGATCTCTGCTGGTTTGCGGCATATTTTTTTCACCTGACCGGCAATATCTGGATATTGCTTATATACAGGAAGGCCAAAAGACGATGATATGTACATTGATAATAAGGCGATAGGCTCCTTTTCGTGGCGTCCCAGGAGTATAATGTGGTGAGGCAGAAATTGCATCATATTCTCCAGCCTATCTGTCTTTATTCCCATAAACTCAAATGCTAGACATAGTTCTTCCAGAGTTTCGGCTATTTTTATATTGTATTCCTTGGGTTGACTGGTTCGATATGCCCAGCATTCCTGAATACGTATAGCATTGCGTCGTTCAACAGAATATTTATTTACCTCTCTATTTTCCATCAGCCATCCTCTTTAATTCTAACAAATCTATTTTACCTGCAAATGTGGTTGGTAGGCTATCTATAAATTCTACCTTGCAGTCGATTGAAAATTTGTCCTGGACTATCTTTTTTATTGTAGGCCCTATCTCTTTTTTGTCGGCATCTTTTCTTAGTAGGGAGTCTTCCTCGACAAAGATGATGACATCACCTTTAGTGTTGTTTGTGCATCTCATATTTAATATGTATTCCAGCTTTTCGGCAATCACATCTTCTATCTCTTTTGCGAAGATCTGTTTGCCATCTAGGTTTAATAACTCAATATCTCTGCCAAGTATGTATAGGTAGTTATCTTTATCGAATCTGCCGAAGTCATTTGTAATAAACCAGCCCTCTCTAAAGGCCGTCTTCGTCTGGATTGGATTATTGTAATATCCATCGGCTATAGTAGAGGCCTTTACCATAATACGCCCAATATCTCTATCTCTAAAATTCGTGTTATTGGATAAATCAAGTTTGATACTTGCCGTAGGATTGACTCTACCGACCGAACAGAACCTTTCAAAATTGTCGTATTGATTTGGGATATATGATGTAAGGGGAGGCAGGACCTCTGCCATACCATAGGATACAGTCACTTTCAGATACATTTGCTGTACAGCCACCTTTATGGCGTTTGGGTTAATCCTATCTGATCCCACAATTATCTCGCAGGCGGGCATTAACTGCTTTTGTCTACAGAATGCTATAAAGCGTGAGAAGAATGCAGGTGGCATATAGGTTATCTCTATTTGTTCTTTCTCTATTATTTGGTATATCTCAGATGGTTGGGTTTGATTAGTAATGATATAGCGCCCGCCGCTTAAGATCATAGGAAGAAACGTAACAGAGCCTGCTCCGGAGAATGGAGGCATACAGAGAAAGCTTGTCCTCTTGCGCGGCTTCTTCCCTGGGATACGGATGTAGTTATATAGCGAATTTATCCAGGCCCGTTCGGATATCTTTATTATCTTCGGCTGTCTGGCAGTAGTAGCTGAGCTGAGATTGTAGGTATAGTTTTCTCTGGAGGAGTGTTTTTTGCCCCTTTTCTCCAGCCCGAGAAAAGAATTGGTACGGATATTTAAAACAGCGATGTCTTTGTCCTCAGGCAGTTGATGTCTATCTATATTTGATGAATAAAATAGGAGATTGCAATTGATATTTGTCAGAAGATTCGAAATGGTTTCTCTATCCAAGTGGTGATGCAGGGCCAAAAATGGCCTCTGCGAAATAATAGAGGCGCATCGGATTAGGAAATAGTCTATAGAATTTTTGCCAATAAAAGCAACAGGCTGGTCAGCAGCTATTGTGTTTGAGATGATATCTCTACTTATAGAGAGGGCCTGTTCGTATAATTGCTGATATGATATAGATTGGTTTTCATCTACATCTATGGCAAAGGGCGCTTTCCCATAGTGTTTATATGCAAACTCAAGTGTCGCCAGCACTGACCTAAGCCCTGATAAGTAATAGAGAAAAAAATATAACCCCCATCCCATAATATTCTTTTTTACTTCATTATACATTCGTGCTAATATAATTACAAACAAAAAGGGGGAGAAGGTGGCAGAACGATTTTTGGTGTATAATTTTTTGGGCAGAGCGAATGACTTATCGGATCTCATCCCTAATGAGAGATTTGCGGTAATCGCTGGTATTCTGAAGTCTCTTGGCAAGCATGTAGAGATTCGAGATGGTGCTAACATATATACCCTTTTATCCTATCCACCTACCATTGCCCAGGAAGTAGAGAGGTTGGAGTTTTACGATACGGATCAATCAAAAGAGTATTTGGACCTCTTGGAGAAAGAGGCCCAGTCTATAGCGGCAGGAAATTTTGATGTTATCTTCCTGAATCTCTGGCGAGGCCCTGGTTTTAAGTTTTCTGTCGAAGTGGCCAGGCGTGTGAAGGAACTTGTCCCGGAGATATCTATATATGCTATTGGTCAGGGGGCCGATAGGATCAGGGAAGGGCTCTTGAAGATAGCTCCACATATAGATGCTGTGATGTATGGCCTGGGCTACGAAGGGGTAGAGTTGATAGCCAAGGGGCGGCCTATCTGTGAGATCCCTAATGTGATATGTTTTTATGAAGGCAAGATAAAGTTTACTCATCAAAAGGTCTTGAGTAATATAAATTCCCTTCCCTTGCCCCTTTATGGAGATGACACGTACCAGAACATCAGAGGAAAGTTCCCTATATATCCTATTGCACTTTCTAATGAGGCCTGTCCGTTTGCCTGTCCATTTTGTATGCGGCCTGCGAGTTACGGTATAGATGTAGTTGCCAAGGACATACCCAGGGCGGTAGATGAGCTGGAATATTTGATAAAGGAATATAATGCTCGCTATTTTAGGATAGTCGACTCTACCCCTCCTTTTATGGCCCTGACGAGATTTGCAGAAGAGATTATAAATAGAGGTCTTTGCGATTATGGTCTGCATTTTTCTGGATTTTCGAGGCTGGATGTCAATAGCAGTGATGATTTTGAACTTCTGAGGAAGGCCGGAGTTGAGGCATTGTTTTTTGGGATAGAGACGCTGGATGATAATATGCAGCGCAGTATAAAGAAGGTCCATCCCTATGACAACCTAAAAACAACCCTTAAGAGATGTCATGAGGCAGGTATATTTACTATAGGCAGTTTTATCTTCCCTCTACCAGGGGAAACAGAGGAATCAATGGCAAATACCCTGGCAAGACTGCGTGAGATAAGGCCTTATCTGGATAGCGTTCTTCTCCAGCCTGCCGGAGTATACCCTATGACTGAATGGAGATTCAAGCCCGAGGAATACGGTATAAAGATGCATCCAGATTACGATGAGGTCTTTCCTGTATATCCTGTGAAATATATACTGCCGATACGTTACTGGAAACCATTTCCTTTTACTTATGATCTTATGGGTAAGCCTGCCGAAGAGGTGAGGTATGAGGATATTGTGAATGTATTTGAGAGATTTTGTGGTGTGGTCTCTCAGGAACTTGGCCTGCCCATAGGGGTCCAGGATTATGATGTCCTTGCGGCTATCTTGCTGGAAAAGGAACACTCCCAGTTTACCAAACAACTCATCAATGCCTTTGTCAAGGTAGATTATCCTTTCTTAAAAGAGATGATAGAGACGGCCCATAGGAGACTGCAGGATTAGACCTGTTTTATTGTCGTATCTTGTTTAAGGGCGGGAATGTGTGTTTTTAATAAATCTTGGCCTGGCTCCTGGCAAGGCTCCTGTTTTTTCTATTCTTTTTTCTTATCAAAGGCGATTATTTCTTTTAAAATATTAAGTTAATACTGGCAATTGTAAATGGGAGGTTGTATATGGAGGATAAGGCAGTAGATAGCTTCGTTAATAACTACATCGTGCCTATGGTGGTGGAACAGGAGGGCAGGTTCGAGCGGGCCTATGATATATACTCCAGGCTCCTAAAGGACAGGATAATATTTATCGGTACTGCTATCGACGATAATGTTGCCAATCTAGTGATAGCCCAGTTGTTATTCCTTCAGATGCAGGATTCAGAGAGAGATATAAATGTATACATTAACTCTCCAGGAGGTTCGGTAACCAGTGGCCTGGCGATATACGATACGATGCGTTTTGTAAAGCCAGATGTCTGTACCTATTGTATAGGCCAGGCCGCCAGTATGGGCGCAGTATTGCTTGCCGCCGGTACCAAGGGAAAGAGATATGCCCTGCCTAATTCCCGTATTATGATACACCAGCCCTGGGGTGGTGTTCAGGGTACGGCAGCGGATATATCTATACAGGCAAAAGAGATACTGAAGTTAAAGGAGAGGCTGAACAATATATTGGCACTGCATACTGGAAAGGCCGTTGAGGAGATAGAGAAGGACACTGATCGAGATTATTTTATGTCTGCCGAAGAGGCCAGGGATTACGGATTGGTAGATGCTGTAATAGAACTAAAACCCATAGGAGGCCAGGAAAGATGAAGAATTATATCCTCACACCAGGACCGACACCCATACCAGATTTTGTAAGAGAGGCCCTGTCCAGACCGATTATACATCACAGGACCCCTCAGTTTCAGCAGATACTCAAAGAGGCTATGGAGGGCTTGAAGTACATATTCCAGACCGAAGAGACAGTATATATAATTTCCTCTTCAGGCACTGGGGCGATGGAGGCGGCGGTTGCCAATGTTGCCTCTCCAGGTGATAAGGTCATAGTGGTTGAGGGAGGTAAGTTCGGGGAAAGGTGGCGTGAAATAGCTGTCTCCTATGGAATGGATGTGGTCTCTATCCAGGTCCCTTGGGGGCAGGCAGTTACGCCTGAGGAGATAGAGTCTGCCTTAAAGGCCCATCCAGATGCCAAGGCAGTATTCATCACACATTGCGAGACCTCTACGGGTATTGATACGGATGTGGAATCTATTGCCAGGATAACCTCTGCGTCTGATTCCCTGCTGGTGGTCGATGCCATATCTTCGATGGGTGTCTCGCCTTTGTTGATGGATAAGTGGGGCGTAGATGTGGTGGTCTCTGGTTCGCAAAAGGGGCTTATGCTTCCGCCAGGACTGGCCTTTATCGCGCTTTCCAATCGTGCCTGGAAGTGGGTAGAGGCCTCTAAGTCTGGCCGCTATTATCTGGATCTTAGGAAATATAAGAAGGCAGGAGATAAACCAGATACACCTTATACATCTGCGGTCTCTCTTATCGTTGCCTTAAGAGAGGTAGTGAATTACTATAAGAGCAATGGAATTGAGAATATGTGGGATAGGTATAGGCGTATGGCAAAGGCGACCCGTGCAGGTGTGGAGGCAATGGGGCTTGAATTATTTGCGAGTGCCCCCAGCAACGGGGTTACGGCAGTAAAGGTGCCAGATGGCATAGACGGGGTGAAGTTTGTAAAGACAATGCGCGATGAGTATGGGGTAACGATGGCAGGTGGACAGGCCCAGCTCAAAGGAAAGATATTCAGGATGGCCCATATGGGATGGATAGAGGAGTTTGATATAATCGTAGGTCTGTCCTGTATAGAGGTTGTATTGAAGAAGATGGGATATAAGGTCAAGGATGGGGCAGTGGCTGCTGCTGAGGCGGTGCTGTTTAGCTGATCCGGAACGGAGAGTCTTATGTTGTGCGATATATGCAATAAGGCAGAGGCAACGGTACATCTTACCGAAATTGTAAACGGTAAAGTCGTGGAGATGCATATATGCGAGTCCTGTGCCCAGGAAAAGGCCGCCCAGATGCAGGTGCCGATGGGATTTCAGGTCTTTCTGGGAGGCATTGCCCCTGAAAAAAAGACAGTGGATAAGGAAGACCCTGCTGTCTGTCCTTCTTGTGGCCTCAGCTATAGGGACTTTCGAAAGATAGGCAGACTCGGCTGTAGTCAGTGTTATACTGCCTTTAAGGATGCACTGGCTTCTTTGCTGCGCAATATCCATGGTTCCAATGAGCATCTGGGTAAACAGCCGAGGAAGATGCCTCGTTCTATAGAGAGACAGATGCGCCTGCTGGAATTAAAGAAGGCCCTGCACAGGGCAATAGAGGAGGAGGCCTTTGAAGAGGCCGCCAGGATCCGGGATGAGATAAGGGCCCTGGAGAGTGAATCTGCGCAATAAGGGATGGATATGAATACACAGAGTAGCCTTCCGGCAAAAGAGATTATAGCCAATTTGTTGTCGAGTCGCAGTCGCTGGCTTGAGCCGATATATGGTTCGGATATTGTTATCTCTAGCCGTATTCGTCTGGCGAGAAATCTTGCCAATTATCCCTTTCCCCATCGTGCAGATGAAGCCACACTGAATAAGGTTAGAGAGGAGATATACTCTGCCCTGTCGGGTATCGAGACGTTTAAGGACAGGTGGTTTATAAATATGGAGGATATTAATGAATTAGACCGTCAGTTTCTAGTGGAGAGACACCTTATCAGTTACGAACACACGGTTGAAGGTCCTGGTAAGGCGATAGCCTTAACCCCTGATGAGGGAGTCTCTATGATGATAAACGAAGAAGACCATATGCGTATGCAGGTAGTCGTGGGCGGATTTGACCTGGATAGGGCCTGGGCAGAGATGAACGAGTTGGACGATAGGTTATCTCAGGTCCTGGAATTTGCCTTCTCTCCTGACCTGGGTTTTCTGACCTCCTGCCCTACCAATACAGGTACGGCTATGCGTGGTTCGCTGATGATGCACCTGCCTGCATTAGTGATTACCAAACAGATAAATCGTGTCCTGCAGACCATCTCCCAGCTCAATTTCACTGCACGGGGCCTTTATGGCGAGGGAACCCAGGCAATGGGTAATATATTTCAGATATCCAATCAGGCCTGTCTGGGCTATTCAGAGACAGAGTTGATAGAGAATATCAAGCGCATTGCCGGTCAGATAATAGATCAAGAGACACATGCCAGGGAAAAGATTATGCGTACATCGCGTGTTATGCTCGAAGACCGCGTGTGGCGGGCCTATGGACTGTTGAGGAACGCCCGTATAATGAATAGCGCAGAGGCCTTAGAATATCTTTCGATGTTGAGGCTTGGTAGTAGTCTTGGTATGATAAAGGGGCTTGAATTGAAACTCATAAACGATTTGTTTATAATAATACAGCCGGCCCATCTGCAAAAGATAAGTGGTAGGAAGCTGTCTACCAGGCAGAGGGATGTGAAACGGGCGAATATATTAAGGAATAGGTTGAACAGACAAGGGCATAGCCCTGACCTCGACAGGGAGGAGAGAGGAAATGTTTAATAAATTTACAGAGCGCGCGCGAAAGGTCGTTATCCTTGCCAAAGAAGAGGCAAGGCGCTTGCACCACGATTATATTGCTACTGAGCACATCTTGCTTGGAATATTGAGAGAGGGAGAGGGTGTTGCGGCCTCTGTCCTGCACAGGGCAGACCTTAATTTTGAGAAGGTAAGGAAGGAGATAGAAAGGCTTGTAGAGCCGGGAGTCGATACAGGTAAGTCTGGAGAGATCCCATTTACCCCACGAGCCAAGAAGGCGCTTGAACTTGCCGGAGAAGAGGCCCGAGCAATGGGACACAATTATATCGGTACTGAGCATCTGTTGTTGGGCCTTATCCGAGAGGGAGAAGGGATAGCGGCACAAGTCCTGCAGGGATTTGGACTTACTATAGATCGCGTAAGGACCGAGGTGATGAATCTTTTGGGAGCAGGTATCCCCGGGCCTTCGAGTGCCCAGCAGGGACAGGGTCAGCAGAAGTCCAAGACCCCGGCGCTCGATGCCTTTGGCCGGGACCTTACTGCGCTGGCAAAGGAAAATAAGCTTGATCCGGTTATAGGCAGGAAGAAAGAGATAGAGCGGGTTATACAGATACTCTCTCGAAGGACAAAGAACAACCCTGTATTGCTCGGAGAGGCCGGTGTCGGCAAGACCGCCATAGTGGAGGGGCTTGCCCAGAGGATTGTAGAGGGCAATATCCCTGAGGTCCTGCATAATAAGCGGATTATCGTCCTTGACCTGGCCCTTATGGTCGCAGGTACCAAGTACAGGGGGCAGTTTGAGGAGAGGATAAAGGCGGTAATGGATGAGATAAAGAAGTCAGAGAATATAATCATATTTATCGATGAGCTGCACACCTTGGTGGGTGCAGGAGCAGCGGAAGGTGCGATAGATGCATCCAATATCCTGAAGCCTGCGCTTGCGCGGGGTGAGATACAGTGTATTGGGGCGACCACCTTTGATGAGTACCGCAAATATATAGAAAAGGACGCTGCATTGGAGCGTAGATTCCAGACCATAGTAGTGGACCCGCCGACTGTGGAGGAGACGATAGAGATACTGAAAGGGCTTAAGGTGAAATATGAAGAACATCACAAGATAAAATATCTAGACGAGGCCCTTGAGGCAGCGGCCGTGCTCTCTGATAAGTATATAACCGGGCGGGCCCTGCCTGATAAGGCGATAGACCTGATAGATGAGGCCGGTGCAAAGGCAAAGCTATCGGTTATGACAATGCCAGAGGAGCTTGTGGAGCTGGAGAGAGAGGTCGAGTCTCTGAAGAAGAAGAAAGAGGAATATATATCCCAGCAGAATTTTGAAGAGGCAGCAAAGGTAAGGGATATGGAAAAGGATGCCCGTAACAGGTTGGAAGAGGCCAGGAGACAGTGGGAGGCCAGAAAGGCAGAGGCCGTGGTAGAGGTGACGGCTGAGGACATTGCCCAGGTGGTTTCTCAGTGGACAGGCATACCTCTGACGAAACTCGAGGAGACAGAGAGCGAAAAGCTTATGAAGATAGAGGAAGAACTAAAACGCAGGGTAATCGGTCAGGACGAGGCAATCTCTGCCATAGCCAGGGCAGTGAGGCGTTCGCGGGCCGGTATAAAGGACCCGCGCAGACCGATTGGCTCCTTTATATTCCTGGGACCCACGGGCGTTGGAAAGACCCTCCTTGCGCGGGCCCTGGCAGAGTTTATGTTCGGAGATGAAGATGCCCTTGTTCAGATAGATATGTCCGAATATATGGAGAAATTCAATGTCTCGCGTCTGGTAGGTGCGCCTCCTGGCTATGTTGGCTATGAAGAAGGGGGCCAGCTAACAGAAAAGGTGCGCAGACGGCCCTATTCCGTGGTGCTTCTGGACGAGATAGAGAAGGCCCATCCGGATGTGTTTAATCTACTCCTGCAGGTCCTAGAGGACGGCAGGCTCACGGACAGCTACGGCAGGAAGGTCGATTTCCGCAATACCATACTTATAATGACCTCCAATGTTGGGGCGAACCTCCTTAAGAAACAGGGTTCGCTTGGATTCTATGTCCCGAAGGAAGAAGACACTCATAAGGATATAAAGGATAAGCTGATGTCAGAGGTAAAGAAGGCCTTCAAACCCGAGTTTATCAACAGGATAGATGAAATAATTGTCTTCAGGCCGCTTTCAAGGGAGGATCTTGAAAAGATAGTCCACATAGAGATAGACGGCGTATTAAGGCGTGTGCAGGAGCACGGGATAGAACTAGAGCTCGATAAAAGTGCTCTTGACTTCTTGATAGACAAAGGATTTGATCCTGTATACGGAGCGCGCCCCCTGAAGAGGACCATACAGCGCTATGTCGAGGACCCCTTGGCAGAGGAGATAATAAAGGGGACATTGAAAGAGAAGAAAAAGGTCCGTCTTGTTAGGGAAGAAGGCAGGGATGAGCTCAGTTTTATCCCTCAGACCCAGAGCGAATTGGAGAAGGTTGAAGAGACTGCTTGATGCCATATCCGGCTGGTTCGAATACCTGGGGCGTCTGGTAATACTCTTTTCCCAGACAGTAGTCTGGGCCTTTGTACCACCCTATGGACCAGGCAAGGCCATACATCAGCTTGTAAGAATCGGTATAGATAGCCTGGGAATTGTCTCCTTGGTGGCCCTATTTACCGGAATGATTATGGCCGTTCAGACCGCCTATCAGATGCAGAAGGTCTCGGCAGAGATGTATATCTCATCGCTGGTGGCCCTTTCTCTTGTCAGGGAACTTGGGCCGGTCCTTACCGCGTTGATTGTGGCTGGTAGGGCAGGTGGCGCGGTAACCGCTGAGATAGCGAGTATGAGGATAACCGAGCAGATAGATGCCTTAAGGGCCCTGGCAGTCAATCCTATAAAATATCTGGTAGTGCCGAGATTTATTGCATTCCTTGTGGGTCTGCCCATATTGGTCGTGATAGCGAATATGATTGGTATAATGGGAGGCTACTACGTCTGCGTCTACAATCTCTCCATCCCTTCCCAGATATACATAAATACGGCCTTCAGCTCGATTATGTTCAAAGACCTTGTGATATCGCTCGTGAAGTCTGTCACATTTGCGGTGATAATTGCAATAATAAGCTGTGAAGAAGGCCTGAACGCATCAGGTGGGGCAGAAGGAGTTGGTGCTGCAACGATGCGGTCGGTTGTCCTGTCCTTCATTACCATAATTGCCGCTGATTGGGTATTGAGTACCATCTTTTACTTTATCTTTTGATTTTGGAGGAGGAAATGGAATTAAAAGTGCCGGAGATAGGAGAGGATATATTTGAGGCAAAGATAGTTGAGTGGTTTGTCAAAGAAGGGGATAGGGTTAAAAAAGACCAGGACCTGGTTGAACTGGTAACCGATAAGGCCTCTTTTGTGGTCCCTTCACCGATCAATGGCCGGCTCTCCAAGATATATAAGGAAGAAGGAGATGTCCTTGGAGCAGATATGCTCCTGGCCGAGATAGATCCAGAGTAGATTCAGGATCAAAGTCCTTGATAGTTGTGGTCTTAAATGTTAAATATTAAATTTTTTATTTTTTTTGCTTGATTTGTTTAAAAAAACATTTAAAATCGTTTGTTATGTTGTGTAATCTTAGGAACACGAACCAGGAGGTAGAAGATGGATTTCAGGAGCCTTATTCGCGTAGCAGTAAGTCTGATATTAGTCATCCAGCTATCCCTGCCAGCTGGGTTTGCGCAGGTAATGGCGGTTAATACTGGGGTAGTTGGGGTAAATCTGGATAAGACAGGCGGGTTTTCCCTGTTGTTTGGCAGTGAAGATGTGGATAAAGATATTGCCTCCCAGGATATGAAGTTCTTCTTAACCGGCATAGCATTTCCAATAGAAGAGATAATGGTTGACCTCAATATATATAATATGCCTGAGAATGTGGTCTCTCCCAACCTTATGGGCACAGAGCTTGCAAAGGTGTTTTTAGATGCGGACATCAAATTAAAAGAAATGGTAAAGGATGCCCTGTCCAGTGATGAGGTTGCAGAGGCAATAGAAGAGGTATATGAAGGGGACGGTACAATGCCTGCATTCAGGGTATGGATACAGCCAAAGTCAGTGACAATAGCAGAGGCAAAGGATGGGTCAAGCGCAAGGATAAAAGAGCTTATCCTTGGCGTAAACGTAGAATTTAGCGAGGATAATCCTGCAATGATGGAAATCTTCCAAAATTACGTTATTCCCGGCATAGAGAAAGAGATAAATACAAGCGCTGAATTTAGCCTCCTGCGCAGGGCGATATCAGCGGTTATCCTGGCTGACTGGTACAAAAAGCGCTCGTCAATTAAGGGAGAGCTTGCCAGCCTTGCAGATACACGTTATTCAAAGATAGGCGAATCTAAAGACTTTTGGGTGGTAAGGCAGTATCTGGATAAATATATCACCAGCTATTACGGGAATATGGATGAAGATTTTGTTACCGGTGGTGTGGAGGCAGAGCCGGAGGAGGAAAAGTATGAGATAGATGAAAATATCCAAAAGGCGGCCAGAGAAGCTGTATTAAAAGGGTTGGATACATATAAAAAAGTAATTGGAAAACACACTGGTAAACTTGAGGGTGGCTCCTTGTACTTGTATAAGATTACAAAAGTACCTGTAAAGTGGGACTATCCTATAGAAGTATCGGATATTGTGGCACCTTTGACGTATTCCGTAAATGGATATGATATGATGATGGCTAGAATAAGAGAGTACCTCCATAAAAAGGCTATGCCTGATTTCATAGATAAGCTTAGGATGGTAATCAAAGCAGCTCAACTAAAGCAGACAGAAGTAGAAATAGATTATGGCGACCTGGCAAAACTTATAGAGTTTCTTAGGACTAACTATGGTGAAAATTTTGGTGAAGTAAATTTAATTGGAAGTTTACTTGCAGTGATTTTAGAGCCTGCATTAAATGCCATCAATGAAAACCCTGTAGATAGTGAAGCTGAGCTGTTTTTTGTCCGAGATATGCTCAATAAGTTTTCTCCTGAAGGAAAAGAATTCGCGGTATTGAATAGGATGATAGAGAAATATTATAAAGAAAATAGAGAAGAGGAATTTTATCCCTTGCAAGAAAAGATTGTGAATGATTTAAAGGCAGCCATAGATAATCCGGAGAATATAAGGAAGGATAATGTTTTTAAAAAGATAGGCTTTGATGGTGATAAATTCCGTCTTGGCTGGACAAGAGCAGGGGAGCCTGAGGTAATTAGAAAGTGGGTAGAGCCAATAGCAGAGAAATTAGATGGCAAAAAGAACGTAATAGTCGTTGGAATGGGCGGCTCTATCAATAGCGTAAAGCTGATGAAGGAGGCATATAATCTGGATAATGTTATTACATTTGACAGCCCGGATGAGGCGGTAATAAAGAAGACATTAGAGGAAAGAGGAGTTGACTTAAATAAGACCGCTGTCTTACTGATATCCAAAAGCGGAACTACCTACGAAACACATGCCATTGCAGGTATATTAAAAAATATTGCAAGGGAAGGAGACAAAGGCAAAGGAAATGAGATTATAAAGAAAAATTTCCTATGGCTGGTAGATACAGGCAATGAAGAAAATATAATAGATGAAGATATAGACAAAGAAATCACAGTAGTGCCTCTGCAGCCTGATTGGGGAACCGACATCGGTGGGCGCTTTAGCTCTCCTTGGACAGGTGTGTATCTGCCAATGGAGTATTTGAGGGCTGTGAAGATATCTGCTAAAAGAGGGACTATTGGCCCGAAGGCTGTTTTTGATAAAAGAATTAATGATATGAGTGAGACCTGGAAAAGCATCGTACTTGATCCCTCTAATCCAATAAATCAAAGGGCATACGAAGAGGCATTTCGCCTAACCAATATACTTTATATAGAAGGCTATGGCCCGAGAATAGTTATAGAGGTGCCAAGGTCGCAGGAGTTCCTCTCGCCTGAAGCTGTTGAGGCGTTTAGAATATGGGCTACTCAGCTATGGCAGGAATCCATTGGCGGAAAAGACTCTGATAGAGGAATAATGCCCAAGATAGACGTGATTGTGGAAGGCGAGGTTTCAAAAGAGAGAGAAAGACTATTAAAGGAAAACAATTTCACATTTATTCGCCTGCCAGGTAATGAATTATATGAAAATATGGGCTTTATGTATATGCTTGTGACGTATTTTTCTGTGTTTAATCAGATAAATTATCTTGGTCAGGATAATGTTCAGCTATATAAAAAGAACCTGAAAAAGATTAAAAAGCCCCAAAGGCCAGAGCGGATGCTGCTTGAGAAGATTATTGACCAGATAAAGAAAACAAATGGTTTTAAAGAAAAGCCGTTTGTAGACGTTGTCCTCTATGGTCCATACACAAAAGAGCAAAAAACTGTTTTAAAAGATGCATTGGAGAAGGCCTTTCCTGATAAATTATTTTTTATCTACGATGGCCCTGATTACAATCACCACTCCTTTGAGGCCTTGGCAAAGGATAAATATACAATGCCAGTATTCCTTGTCCATCCTGAGGCGAGCGAAGACGTGGTCAAGGTTGCACAGGCAACAGCAATGGTGTTTGAAGATGATGAGATTGTGTATGGCACAGGCATACTGCCTGATAAAAAGATAAATTCAACCTTGGATGTTATGGATTATGTGTTTGATAACTATACTAATCTTTCAAAAGAGGATATAAAGAATATGCCCTATTATAGCGATGGAAATACATCAGATGAAGATATCAAAGCAACTGCGTTGGGAATTCTGGATGCATTAACATCTAACGATCCAAAATTATATAGAGAAAAGGATAGTAATTATGACCTGACACTGGAGGTCTCTTCTTCTGAGGGTAGTGCTTATGTTGTTCCTATAATTTTTTCTGCTTTGGTTGAGCTTGAGAATAAGGGTACTATTTCTCAAAAAGAATTCATTAATTTTATTATTAACAAACTCATTAGCGAGGCAGATAGGAAATCTGTTGAAACAGTTTTTCCCGGGCTCTTTAATATAGTTGTAAATGACATAGAAAAAGAGACAGGGACAAAATCCTTGCCATTGGAGTATGTCTTTAAGCTAGCATTAAATATATTGGTTGATGATACAGAGATTCCATTTAGAATATTCATAGGTGACACTGTTTCAAGAGAATACAGAAACATTATATACTACCTCTATCTAAAACACCTTGCCCAGAAGAAAGGCAGAGATATTAAGCTAAAGTTGATTGAAAGATATAAAGTGCGGGAAGATGAGCCTGAAAGCATCTTTGAGAAAGATATCACAGTCAAGCCTTCTTCAGCAATGGTTATCCTTGGCGATGGAGATGATGGCAAGGATAGTGGTCCTGCTGTGGGCCCGTTAGGATTGAAGAACATAGAAAAGATAGAAAAGGATACAGTAAGACGAGACTTAGCCAAAAAGCGCGGAGAGTTGACTGGCGAGGTTGCCAGTGACAATAATGCGCAGACAAAGAAACCCGGCGGTATCTGGATTAATATGGATGTAAACAGTATGATAGTGTTGAAGTAATAACCGGCCTATCACAAGACAGCAAGCCAATGCCCGGCTGCATATCGGCCGGGCGTTTTCATTCTATGAGGCATAAAAACAAAAAATTGTTCTTGGTTCTATCCAAATTTGTTTCACTTTATGAAACAAAATCTTCCTGAAAGAATCCGTTTCATTTTGTGAAACAAAATCTTTCAGGAAAAATCAGTTTCACAAATGATGACAAAATGGGTGACATTTGAGTGACAAATATTCCTCAATTTTCGGGTTCGGATATGTTTTGTTCGGTTGTATAATAAAGCCAGGAAGGTGGAGTTTTGTAGAAGGATATGAGATGATTTGAGTGGGAGAGGATGTGAAGAAGGCGATTGAGAAATCTAGGGTTTTATTAGAGGCGTTGCCCTACATTCAGGCCTTTCATGGAAAGGCGGTTGTCATTAAGTATGGTGGCAGTTCCCTTGCAGAGGAGTCTGTCAGGAAATCGGTTCTGAAGGATATCGTGTTTATGCATTATGTTGGGATGCGGCCTGTGATTGTCCATGGCGGTGGCCCTAGCATTACGAGTGCCCTTGAAAGAAAGGGGATAAGGGTACGGTTTGTCAATGGTATGAGGTATACGAGTAAGAGGATTATGTCTGTAGTGAAACGGGAATTGAATAGGATAAATCAGCAGATAATTAGGGAATTAGAGGATATGAATTGTCCTGCAGGTCCTCTGACTGAACGGGATGGTATATTAAAGGCGCGTCAGAAGGATAAGGCACTGGGCTTTGTCGGAGATGTAATTGGGGTGAACGCCAATCCTATCTTTTCTTTATTGAACAAAAACGTTGTGCCTGTGATTACACCTCTAGGGGTCAATAGGGTAGGGGATGTGTTTAATGTGAATGCCGATGTTGCGGCAGCAGAGGTAGCGGTTGCTGTCGGTGCCTCGAAGGTGGTGTTTATGACGAATGTTGATGGGATAATGAACGGTAAGAGGCGTATTTCCTCTATAGATGCTGCTAATATAAAGGGATTGATCGATAAGGGGGTCATTTCTGGTGGTATGCTTCCAAAGGTCTCCTCAGCCCTTGCGGCACTGGAGAGGGGGGTTGACAAGGCCCATATAGTGAATGCAAGGGTCAGCCATGCCTTGTTGCTGGAGATTTTTACCAATAAGGGGATTGGAACAGAGATTACGCTTTGATGTATGGTGGCCTTAATCCCAGATTATGCAATAGGGATTTGTGATATAATGAAACTCGTTGTAGGACAATAGGAAAAGCTAAAGATAAGAATTCACTATGTGGTTAAACTAAAAACTAAAAACGCAAAACTAAAAACCACAACTTAAAAGTAAAAACTGTTTTTAACATGGGATATAGAGAATGCGGAGTTAAGGAAGGCAAAATCGGAGTGCAAGAATTGAGAGCTCAGGTGACGATAAAGAGAAAAGAAATAAAGGGTAAAAATAAAAAGATTTAAGTTTTAAGCTGTGGTTTTTAGATTTGAGATTTGACTTTTGAGCTTTATTTAGATGAGAAAAGAGATGGTTGATTAACAGGGCGATGGAAGGTAAAGAATTCTAATGCATAATCCGGGATAATATGTCTGATGGGGACTCCTTGAAGAAGGCAATGTTTTGGGAGGGGGCAGGTGATAGTGTTGTGTGTGGTCTCTGTCCCCATTCCTGCCGTATCGCAGAAGGTGCAACTGGAATCTGTGGTGTCAGGAAGAATCTTTCAGGAGAATTGTTTTCTTTGAACTACGGCAGGGTCTCTGCCCTTGGCCTCGACCCAATAGAAAAGAAGCCTTTGTATCACTTTTTCCCCTCGAGCTTTAGCCTTTCCCTGGCCTGCCCAGGGTGCAATTTTCGTTGTAGTTTTTGTCAAAACTGGACGATTTCTCAGGTAAGAGAGGGCCTGGCAAGGACGGAGAATCTGTCCCCTGAAGATATTGTTGCCCTGGCGATAAAGTACAGGGCCGGCTCTATTTCTTATACCTATACTGAACCAACAGTCTTTTTTGAGTTTGCTTATGATGTTTCCAGGTTGGCAAGGGAGAGAAATCTTGCTAATATATTTATAACGAATGGGTTTATTGAATTTGATGCGATTGAGAAGATAGCAGCTTATCTGGATGCCGCAAATATAGATCTAAAGGCCTTTAGCGAGACAACCTATAGGGATGTATGCGGTGGCAAACTTGGGCCGGTTTTAGAGGCGATTAAGGCCTATTATGAATTTGGTATATGGATTGAGATAACAACGCTGATTATTCCAGGATTGAATGATTCTGACGAGGAATTATCGAAGATTGCGGAGTTTATTGCGGGGATAAGTGTGGATATTCCCTGGCATATCTCTGCCTTTCATCCAGATTATCGGATGATGGATAGAGATGCAACGCCTCTTCAGCTGCTCCTGCGGGCCGAGGCCCTGGGCAGGAAGGCGGGGTTGAGGTATATTTATCCTGGCAATGTGGCTAGGGAGGCAAATACCTACTGTCCGCAGTGTGGTAAGCTTCTGATTAGAAGGATTGGCTTTAATGTACTGGAAGACTTTTTGAGTATAAATGGGGGGCATTGTCCTGAATGCAATTTTAAAGTAGAGGGCATATGGACAGATTCTACAGACAGTCGTGGATAGAGATAAACCTTGATAATCTTTATTTGAATCTTCAGGGCCTAAAGGCCCTATTCCCTGCAGGGGTCTATGTTATGGCGGTCATCAAGGCCGATGCCTATGGCCACGGCATACTCCCGGTAGCCAGGTTCCTGGAGTCGAAGATGATAAACTATCTCGGGGTAGCCAGTCTCGATGAGGCGATATTTTTGCGTCAGCAGGGGATTCGTTCACCTATCCTTGTTCTGGGGCAGATAGAGCCACAGGATATTCAGATTGCCCAATTTTATGGGATTACTATTACTGTTGCGAGCAGGGAGTTTGCAGAGGCATTGAGGCGTTTTGTTGTGAATAACTCGGATTCGAATATAAAGGTGCATATAAAGGTAGATACTGGGATGCGTCGTCTTGGCCTGGAATTGAGAGAGGCCGAGCAGGTGATACTTCAGCTGTTTATGGTGGGATTGGAACTGGAGGGTATATATACCCATCTCTCTAGTGCAGATAGTGATCCTGCGTTTACGCTTAATCAGATCAACCGTTTCGAAGGCTTGGTGAAGCGACTGAAGAGTAGGCAGGTGGATTTCAAACTAGTGCATATCTCGAATAGCGCGGGCCTGGTTTATCGCAGGCGATTTGAAGGGGTATGTAATATGATAAGGCCGGGGCTGGCACTCTACGGTGCATATAGTGGGGATGAATTGAAGTCAGTTGTCAAGTTATACCCTGTGCTTTCACTTAAATCCAGGATAGCCTCTATAAAGACTCTACGCAAGGGCGAGGGTCTGGGATATAATCATTCCTATATTGCCGATACTAAGAGGAGGATTGCGGTTATTCCGGTCGGTTATGGAGACGGCTATCCCCGCCTGCTATCCAATAGGGGTAAGGTCTTGATTCGCGAGTCTTTTTGTCCTATTGTCGGCAGGGTGTGTATGGATTATCTATTTGTGGATGTAACGGCCTTGGAGGGTGTTTCCAAGGGGGATGAGGTGGTCTTAATTGGGAAACAGGGGATCAATGAGATAGGGGTGGAATATTTATCTGCTTGCTATGGTAGTATTCCTTATGAGTTGTTGTGTTTGCTTGGGAGAAGACTTCCCAGGATCTATGTGAGCAGGAAATATAGGGTTTCTCCCGAAGAAGGCCGTATGAGTGTGCAAGACTTGATGGACCTGCCTATAGCCTCGAGGGAGAGATTGGGATTGACAGTTAAGAATTGAGAAGGGAAAATTGTACCTGATTTTCCGTGCGCGGTTAAGGGAATAGAGTAAATCTTAGAGACTTAAACGATAGGAGGCAGTTATGGATAGTCTTATCCTGGATGTAATGAAGGATATATCTGTGAAGACGGATTCCAAGATAGTACTGGTGGTCCTGGACGGTATAGGGGATCTTCCCAATAGTGACGGCAAGACCCCCCTTGAGGCCGCACATACCCCTAATATGGATAGGCTTGCAATAAACTCTGCATTAGGGCTTATGGATCCTATCTATCCGGGCATAACGCCTGGGAGTGGACCAGGACATCTGGGGCTATTCGGTTATAATCCATTGAAGTATTGGATAGGCAGAGGAGTGCTTTCGGCCCTAGGTATAGGTCTTGATATGGGACCCCAGGATGTTGCGGCAAGGGGAAACTTCTGTACGGTAGATGGGGAAGGCAAGGTTACAGACAGAAGGGCCGGTCGCATTCCAACGGAGTTGAGTAGCCGTCTCTGTGAAAAGATAAGTCAGGCGGTTTCAGAGATAGACGGAATAAAGGTTACGGTCAGGCCTGAAGAGGAGCATCGTTTTGTCCTGTTGTTGTCTGGTGAAGGACTTGGCCCGCATATCTCGGATACGGATCCCCAGAAGACAGGTCTGTTGCCTTTAGAGCCACAGGCCCTAGATGAGGGTTCAGAGAAGACCGCTAGAGTGGTTAAGAGGTTTATTGAGGTGGTCAAAGAGGTCTTAAAGGATGAGCACCCTGCAAATATGGTGTTATTGAGGGGTTTTGATAAGCTGCCGGATATCCCTTCTCTGCAAGAGCTCTATAAACTAACGCCGGCGGCTATTGCATCCTATCCTATGTACAAGGGTATAGCCAGGGTAGTTGGGATGGATGTACTTAAGGTTGAGGGGCATGGAGAACTATTGGAGGAGAAGATAGAGCTGTTTGAAGAGGCTATATCCCAGCACGATTATATTTTCTTGCATATCAAGAAGACCGATAGTTACGGTGAAGATGGAAATTTTGAGAATAAGGTCCACCAGATAGAGGCCTTTGACGAGTTATTGCCACGCATCCTTGATAAAGAACCAGATGTCCTTGCGATTACCGGAGACCACTCTACTCCCTGTGCGATGAAAGGCCATTCCTGGCATCCTGTCCCGGTCCTTCTCTCGGCCCCTTATCTCAGGTATGATCCCTGTGAGAGATTTACTGAGCGCGAGGCGCTAAGAGGTTCGCTTGGCCGCATCTATTCTATGCAGCTTATGCCTCTGATGATGGCCCATTCGGGTAAGCTAAAGAAATATGGGGCTTGAGGCTATGTTTTGCCTTAGACGGATGGTATGCTCCAGGTAAAGGTAAAAAAAGAGGATGTAACAAAGGCAGAGGAGCGGGCCTTTGGCAGCTATGTCCATGGTGTACTGGAGCTGTTTCTGAGCAGGCAGTTGTCTCTTGAGGAGGCCATCAATAGGTATAGCCTGAGCATTCCTTATTGGTTAAGGGATGAATATAGGGATGAGCTGGCTATGCTCTTTTCCCGTGTCAAGGAGACCCAGGCGTTTCGTCAGTTTCTTTCTCTCCTAGAAGGTGGAACTGTTTTTACGGAGAAAGAAATCCTTGGCCCCAAAGGTCAGCGCTTCCGTCTGGATGTTCTGATCAAGAAGGACAAGGAATTGCATGTCCTGGACTATAAACTGGGTAGAGAGTCTCAGGAACATATCTCGCAATTAAGGGTTTACTGCGATATCCTCTCCCTGCACTTTCCTGGGGATATCTGTGGTTGGTTGTTCTATCTTCGTCCTGAAGATAGTGAGCTGAAGAGGGTAATATGAAGGACGTACCCGAGACCGTCTTTGAGTTTTTGAGGGATAAAGAGAAGTTAGAGGACTGGATTGTCGTATTTCCCAATACAAGGCAGGGTTTTTTCTTGGACAACCTCTTGGCAAAGGATGGCGTGCTCTTTCCACCACGTGTGTTTCCGGTAAATGAATTCTGGCGGTTTTTGTTGTCAGGGATTCTGGACTTCTCCTATGGGGATTTTGATGATGTTTTGGCTATATTGAAGGATTGTGTGAGTAGCTATATCCCGGAATTTGCTGTCTGGGAGGTATTTTTTCCCTGGTCTAGGAGTATATTCCGCACAGTAGAGGAGCTGGAAAGGTTTTGTGTTGGGGATGATGCAATAAGTGATGTGCATAAGTGGTTGGTTGGCCACAGTGAGGAGGACCTGTTCTATCGCATCTGGCGTTACATACCAGAGATAAAGAGTCGTTTCTATAGCAGACTCTACGAGGAGAGGCTATTTACACCGTCTATGGTTAGAAGTCTGCTCCTTGAGAACTTAGAACTACTGGATATCGATGCAGAGGGCATCCTCTTTGCTGGCCAGTTTCTCCATCCTGAGGCAGACTTGCGGCTTATAAAGGCATTAAAGGAGAGATTTAATGTGGTTTATGTGTTGTTCAGTATAGAGGTGCCAAGGTTGGCAGATAAGACCAGAGAACTATTGGATAGTGGAGTGGTCGATAGGCATATTATATGGGAGGTAGATACTGATAAGGTAACAGTTATCCCTACTTTGAGCGGTATTGACGAGATAAAGGGCGCTGTTGGACTTTTGCCTAAAAGGATACATCACCCCAAGGATGCAGCGGTCATCCTCTCCAGACAGGATATATTACTGCCATTTCTCGAGGAGCTAGGGGATAGATTCGAGGCATTGAATGTGAGTATAGGGTTTCCCGTGAAGGTTAGTTCAGGATATTCTTTTGTCGAGTTATTGTTTAAGCTTGTTGAGAATCAGCGGACTGGCCAGGTGTATTACAAGGATTTAATTAATCTCTTTTCCCATTACTATATTCTGGGACTGGATCCCTTATTCCGAGAACTTGCTTCTATTATCAAGACTAGGGTAGAGGAGGCCGAACTAGTCTATATAGATCTTAGGGATCTCCCTTTAGATGGGCAATCGACTGAATCTGTAATTGACTCGATTGGTTCTATTCTGTCAGCAGATGGTCTGGGTGGTCTGTGTGAGTCAATGGCTAGACTACTCTGGTTTATCCTGGAGAGGAACAGTTT
>JALVWL010000249.1 GCA_027034965.1 Candidatus Omnitrophota bacterium | reverse complement strand
GTACAGCTCTACACATCGCCTCTATGATGAAATCCGGGGTAGGCATATCCGGATCCCCAATACCAAGGTCTATTACATCTTTCCCTGCTTTCTTTGCCTCCCTCTTTGCCCTGTCAATTTCAGCAAACAGATATGCACCAAGCATACCAAGTCTATTTGAAAAATTCATAACATACCTCCTAATTGAACCCGGATTATGCTTTAGAATTCTTCATCTTCCATCGCCCGGTTAATCAACCATCTCTTTTTTTATCTAAATAAAGCTCAAAACTCAAATCTCAAAAGTCAAAACCACAGCTTAAAACTTAAAACTTTTTATTTTTACCCTTTATTTCTTTTCTCTTTATCGTCAGCTAAACTCCCAATTCTTGCAACCCGTTCCCGCTTTTTTAGTTGCGCTTTCTCTTTATATTAAAAATAGTTTTGAGCTTTGAGTTGTGGTTTTTAGTTTTTAGCTTTGAGTTTTTAGTTTTTAGCTATTTTTCTTTGTCTCACAACGGCTTCCATTATATCACAAATTCCTATTGCATAATCTGGGATTATTATACACCACGTCCCCAGAATATACAAAGGCCAGAGATGACGATATAAAGCCCCTTATCCCTATATATAGGGACATTATCCAGGATCCATTTGTGGAGGTAAGGCAGGTCTATTTTTCCAGATATTTCTTTCCGTATTTCTTTACGAATTTCTCTACCCTGCCCGCCGTATCAACAAACTTCTGTTTTCCGGTAAAGAATGGGTGGCAGTTTGAACATATCTCCACCCTTATCCCCGGCCTGGTTGCCCGAGTATGTATGACATTTCCACAGGCACAGGTTATCGTGCATTCCATATAATCTGGATGTATTCCTTTCTTCATAACATCTCACCTCTTAGTCATTAGACTCACTGGATTCTGTCTTCCTTTTCTTTCTGAACAAGGACCTCAGCCCGCCTAAGACTCCTCGTTTCTCTATCTCTACTGGTCGCCGCTCTTCCTTTATTTCAGCCGGCGTCCTGTAGAACTCAGTAAGTTCCAGTATACAATAAGAAGAACCATCTCCTTTCCTGATATCTGCCAGCTTGTATATACGAGTATAGCCTCCGGCCCTGTTCTCAAATTTAGGTGCAATCTCATCAAACAACAGTTTTACGAGTCTTCGATCGTTTAGAACTTCGTTTGCCCTTCTGCGGGTTGCCAGGGTATTCTTCTTGCCCAGGGTAATCAGCTTCTCCACCAACCTACGCACCTCTTTGGCCAATCTAAGGCGCGTCTTTATACGCTGATTCAACAACAATGCCTTGGCCGTGTGCCGCAATACCGCCTTTCTTGCCCCCTTATTTCTGCTGAGATGATTTGACTTAACCCTGTGCCTCATATCTGTTTCTCCTTAATTTTCTTCCTGCTCTTCTGATGCCTCTAATTTATAAATCCGTGGATCGACCTTCATCCCTAGAGAAAGTCCCATCTTCGCAAGCACATCCTTTATCTCATTCAAGGACTTCTTACCAAAATTCCTATAGGACAACATCTCCTGCTCTTCCTTCATAACCAGCTCGCCAATAGTCTTTATATTTGCCTGAGCAAGGCAATTAGTACTCCTAACCGAAAGCTCAAGCTCACTGATTGGCATATTCAGCTTTTCTGCCAGCTCTTTCTCCTCAGGCGAAAGGAGGGTTTCATCGTCTGTTCCCTCTTCCTCTTCTATTGTCCCTAGTTCAGAGAATATGTCGAGGTACTTACGCAATACAGTTGCAGAATAGACTAATGCCTCTTTGGGTTCAATAGCTCCATTTGTGAAGATCTCTATTATCAACTTATCGTAATCGGTCTGTTGACCGACACGCGTGTTTTCAACTCTATAACTTACCTTTTGCACGGGTGTAAATATAGCGTCTACTCCAATAGTGCCTATTGGCCTATTTTTCTTATTCATATCCGCGGGCAAATACCCCCTGCCGCGTTCTATTTCCATTTCTACGCTAAATTCCACATCACTGGTAATAGTGGCAATATGCAGGTCCTTATTTACGACCTCAACCGTCTCATCGGTAACTATATCTCCACCCGTGACATCCCCTGGGCCCTTTTTCTTTATATAGACCTTCTTGGGGAAGCTGCCGTGGGCCTTGAATACTAGTCGCTTTATGTTAAGGATTATATCGGTTACATCTTCCAGCACACCGTCTATTGCAGAGAACTCGTGCAGGGCACCATCAAACTTAACAGAGGTAACTGCCGCACCATCTATACACGAGAGGAGCATCCTTCTAAGAGAATTGCCAAACGTAACTCCATACCCCCTTTCGAGGGGCTCGGCCACGAACCTGCCGTAGGTAGGGCTATGCTCCTCTGTAATTATCCTCTTTGGCATCTGAAATTCACGCCACTTTATCCCCATTCCCATTACCTCCTTGATTTAAGCTCTAAAGCGTATAAAAGAAAATCGACTGCTGATTACTACTTGGAGTACAACTCGACTATCATCTGTTCCTTTATATCTGCGGGCATATCTTCTCTCTCTGGGAGTCTTACAACCTTTATAGTAAACTTTTCATCGTCAACCAGAAGCCAAAGCGGAACCTGGTGTTTCTTGGACATCTCTTTAAAATCTTTTAGATTCTTTTTGACTTCCTCACTATTTTTAAAGGTAATCTCGTCTCCTTCTCTAACTATATAAGAGGGAATATTTACTCTCTTTCCGTTTACATAGACCCAGTTATGCCTGACGATCTGTCTGGCATTATTTCTAGAAGTGGCAAATCCAGACTGATACACCACATTATCCAGCCTGCGTTCCAACAACTGTAAGAGCAAAGTACCTGTTACACCTTTCTTCCTCTGGGCTATCTCAAAATATCTACGGAACTGCCTCTCAAGGATACCGTACATTCTCTTTACCTTCTGCTTCTCCCTCAGCTGGAGGCCGTAGTTGGATAATTTACTACGCATGCGGCCATGCTGGCCAGGGGCATAAGGTCTGCGTGAAAGCGCACATTTATCTGTATAACAACGCGGGCCCTTTAAAAACAATTTAGAGCCGATGCGTCGACATATCCTGCACTTCGCCTCCAAATATCTACCCATCTATACCTCCTCAATTACCTTAAATATCTTTCGCAATTCACCTGTTTATTATTTAGACCCTTCTCTTCTTCTTTGGTCTGCAGCCATTATGGGGAACCGGACTCAGGTCTCGCACACGGGTAACCTTCAAACCCGATACATTAAAGGACTTTATCGTAGCATCTCGACCGGCCCCCGGGCCCTTGACCCATATCTCTACTTCCTGAATACCTGCCTCCTTTGCCCTCCTTATCACCTCAGAGGCGACCTGCTGGGCAGCAAAAGGAGTAGACTTCTTAGATCCAGAAAAGCCCATCATACCAGAAGATGCAGATATAAGGGCATTGCCCTCTTTATCTGTCAGGGTAATAATGGTATTGTTAAAGGTTGCCTTGACATGGACTATCGCCGAGGTTATTCCCTTTATAACCTTCTTCTTTCTCCTTTGACCTCTTCGTCTCTGTGCCATACTTCCTCTCTCCTATGGTTGCTTATTTCTTCTTTGCCCTTTTGAGCATATTACCCCTCGGGCCTTTTCTCGTGCGAGCATTTGTACAAGTCCTCTGGCCTCTCACAGGAAGGCCTTTCTTGTGCCTTGTGCCGCGGTAACAATTTATTTCCATCAATCTCTTTATATTCTGAGATACCTCTCTGCGCAGGTCTCCTTCTACCTTGTAATTGCGCTGAATAATCTCGGTTATTCGGGCAATCTCTTCCTCAGAAAGGTCCTTGGCCCTTCGATTAGGATCTATCTGCGCCTGTTTCAATATATCAGAGGAACGCTTTCTTCCAATTCCATAGATATAGGTAAGAGAAATCCATATAGTCTTGTCCTTCGGTATATCAACTCCTAAGATCCTTGGCATACAAAAACCTCCTTATCCCTGTCGCTGTTTGTGAGCAGGGTCTTCGCATATCACCCTAACAACACCTTTTCTCTTTATGATTCTACATTTAGCGCATATCTTCTTTACTGAAGACCTTACCTTCATATCCTACCTCCAAAATATCTTCTCTAGCCTATTTATATCTATATACTATCCTGCCCCTATTCAGGTCATAAGGGGTCAATTCTACCCTTACCTTATCTCCTGGGACAATCTTTATAAAATGCATCCGCATCTTCCCTGCCACATGCGCCAATACCCTATGGCCATTCTCGAGCTCAACCCTAAACATTACATTCGGCAAACACTCTACGATTGTACCATCGACTTCTATTACATCGTCTTTTTTACCCATAATCTCCTTTTCGATAGCTCCAGGCATTAAGTTAAAATTATAACCTCTTTTTCCAAAATTGCAATAGTATGTTCATAATGAGCGCTCTTTTTTCTATCCTTTGTACGCACGGTCCATTTATCATCTTTATCTATATCTACTTCCCAGGTCCCTGCATTGACCATAGGTTCTATGGCTATAACCAATCCAGGTTTTATCCTATCACCAGTACCTGGACGGCCATAATTAGGGACAGCTGGTGGTTCGTGTATCTCAAATCCCACACCATGTCCAATAAAATCTCTAACAACCGAAAATCCTGCCTTTTCAACTGTACGCTGTATTGTATAAGAAATATCTCCTATATATCTGGCTGTCTTGGCCTTGTTTATCGCATTCATCAATGCATTATAGGTGGCCTCCATCAAACGCCTGTCTTCTTCTGACACAAAACCAACACCAAATGTATAGGCCGCATCGGCATAATACCCCCCTAACTCCACTCCAACATCTATACCAACAATATCACCTTCCTTAAGGACCTTATCTTGCGAAGGTATACCGTGGACTACCTCCTCATTTACAGAAATACAACTGGCCGCAGGATATCCCATATAGTCCTTAAAGGCAGGTCTGGCATTATGGGATTGAATAAAGTCATCTATAAACCCATCTAGAGAAAGGGTATCTACCCCCGGCCTAACCTTCTCTTGCAATATTTCAAAGATCGCTTTAATAATCTGCCCTGCCTGTCTTATCTTCTCTATATCTTCAGGGCCTTTCAAACGAATCATAGTTACTTTATCTTTCCTGCTGAAAATTTTTATATTTTATCATAAATGAATAACTTTCAAAATAATTATTTTTCGTGAAATATTAAACCCAGATTATCCCGGATTATGCATTAGAATCCTTTATTTTCCATCGCCTGGTCAATCTGCCATCTCTTTTCTTATCTAAATTAAACTCAAAAGTCAAATCTCAAATCTCAAAACCACAGCTTAAAACTTAAAACCTAAGAATGAAGAATGGAGCATGGAGAATGAAGGAAATTTTTTATTAAGAAGGAAAAATACCCTAGCAAATAAAAATCCTCCATGCTTCATTCTCCCTCCTACATGCTCAAAACTTGAGTTGTGGTTTTTAGTTTTTAGTTTAACCACATGGTGAATTCTTATCTTTAGCTTTTCCTATTGTCCTACAAGGAGTTCCATTATATCACAAATTCCTATTGCATAATTTGGGATAAAATAACAATGAAACCCAACGGGCTATATGAAAAAACTGACTAGTTTTTTATAATCCCAGAACAGAGATGATTTGGTTGTATGTATCCTCTGCTG
>JALVWL010000248.1 GCA_027034965.1 Candidatus Omnitrophota bacterium | reverse complement strand
CTCCCTTCTATGCCAATCCTCCAGCAATAGCCCTTTCACAGATTCGTATCTGGCCGCATCGCTCATATGCCTGCCAATAAATACAAAGCCTGCCTCTGGGAATAAATACCTGGCATAGGCAACCACATCCCTATGATAGGAGGCAGCCCCTTCCCCCAGCTCCAGCATATCGCCCAAGACAATCCCAATATCAGAAGAATCCCTCCCATAAAGATTGAAAAACATAGACAAAGAGGCCTTCATTGACCCTGGATTTGCGTTGTAGGCATCATCGATTATAACCCTATTGCCCAGCCTTATTGTCTCAAATCTCCTCTCAGGGAAGGAAAATAGGCCCCAGTCTACAGCAAAAAAATCCAGAGAAAGATGGGAAAAGAGCGCCTTCAACATCCCAAACATATCCCTGATGTGCTCCGCATCGTAGGGAAACCCATTAGGGGCCGCCTGGGTAATAAAGGATATCTTCGACCTGGAGGCTTCTTCAAATGACCAAAAGAATCTTATCGGCGCATAACAGATCTGTGCATATCTCGAGATAGCAAATTTCTCCCTTGCCAGGCCATCCATATCAATCAACCCCTCGAGGTGAGACGGATATAGACTCGTAATAAAGGCAATAGATGGCCTGGCTATATCGGTTAGATAGGCAATATCCCCTGGCCTATTCGTACCAAGTTCAAGCACCCAGAAATCCGCTGAAAGGTCTGCTGAAAGGATAGAGATGGGCAGACCTATCGCATTATTGAAATTCCCCTTAGATACGCTTACCTTCTTTCCAGATGCAGCCAATGCAAAGGAAAGCATAGCCTTAAAGGTAGTCTTACCAGCACTACCAGTGATGCCGATTACCCTGCCTTTGAACTCAGCCCTCCTCTTTCTGGCCTGCTCTCCCAGAAAAGCAATCGTATCCTCGACAACAATAATCCTATCATCCTTCCGCCCCTTATAAGACTGCGGAACCACACACATAACCGCGCCCCTATCCAGGGCATCTTGAACAAAGTTCACCCCTCCCCTTATTGCCACAAAGATATCTCCTGGCTCTACCTGGCGAGAGTCTATCTTGATAGGGCCCATTCCTTAACTACCCCCTTATCAGAAAAATAGATCTTCTTAGCACCAATTATCTGATAGTCCTCGTGTCCCTTGCCCGCAATCACAACTACATCTTCCTGGCGGGCCATATCAAGGGCGCTATATATGGCCCTGCGCCTATCTGCCTCCACAATATAATTGGCCCTCTCAGAGAATCCAGCCACAATATCGTCGATAATCTTCTCTGGATCTTCGGTCCTGGGATTGTCGCTGGTAACCACAGCAAAATCAGAGAACGATTCCACTGCCTCTGCCATAAGGGGTCGCTTTGCACGGTCTCTGTCCCCACCTGCCCCAAACACACATATAATTTTTTTAAATACACCCATCATCCGCAAAGAACCTAACAGCTGCCTAAGTCCGTCAGGGGTATGTGCATAATCTATCACCACTGTCCTGCCATCCCTCTTCAGGACCTCCATCCTGCCAGGCACCCCTGGAAAAGAAGACACAAATTCAACCAACCTCTTCAGGTCATAGCCCAGCGATGCAACTGACAAAACCGCCTGAACCGCATTATAGACATTGTGTATACCCAGCATAGGTAGAAAACAATGGTAGCTCATCCCATCAAAGGAAAAGACAAAATCTACCCCATCATCTCGAAACCCAATATCCAAAACAACACATTCCCCGCCTTCACCTAAACCTATACACCCCACCCTGTCCCTTAGCTGAAGATATAAACTGCGGCCGTATTTATCATCCACATTTATTATAGCCATCCCCCTATCCTTCAAATGGGAGCTAAACAATAAGCTCTTTGCCGAAAAATAATCATCCATATTCCCGTGATAATCCAGATGGTCCTGAGATAGATTCGTAAACACCGCCCTGTCGAACATAAAACTACCCAGCCTCCCCTGGGAAAGGGAATGGGAAGAGACCTCCATTACCAGATGTCTTATACCCTGCCTATGCCCCTCTCTCAATAATATGAGAAAATCCTCGATGCCAGGGGTAGTAGTACCAGAGGAGACCTTCCTACCACCAATCCGATAATTCACGGTACCGGCTACTATAGAGTCAAGTCCAAGCCTAGAGAGCAAAAACTCTATTATGTAAGAAACAGTGGTCTTGCCATTGGTGCCGGTTATTCCTATAGATGTAAAGGAATCCAGTTCCAGCCCATAAAACGAAGAGAATAGCTCCAAGAACAGCGCCTTTGTATCCTTGACTCGAAATACAGCTATACCTTCGACAGAACCAGAGAGCTCAAAGCCCTCTTCCACTACAAGGGCCTTTGCACCTGCCCTGACGGCATCCTGGATAAAGCTATGACCGTCTAGACAGACTCCTTTTATAGCCACAAAACAGTATCCATCCCTGACACGTCTGGAATCAGACGTAACACCTGAAATGCCTATATTGAGTATTCCCCTGACAACCTCGTCCATATGGACTCATCCCTTTCTCCTTCTCCTCATAACAGTCAGGGTCTCGATGTGTCCTGTGTTCGGGAAGAAATCGAGAAAAAATACCTTATCTATCTTATAAACCGCCTTTAATTCCAGCAGGTCCCTCCTCAGAGTCATTGGGTCGCAGGAGACATAAAACAGATTCCTTATCTTCCCGTTCTTGCGCAAAAACTCCCTCACTGACCTAGAGAGGCCCTTTCTCGGAGGATCCACTATCACAGTATCTATTTTAGCGCGCATATGCCTGTCCTCAAAGACCTCCCAGGCAACCGAACCAGCAGAACCCAACTTAAAGGAAAAGTTGCCAAATGTATTGTAGTCGCTATTCACATCAAGGGCCTTCTTGCAGATAGGGGCCTGCTCAACGCCATAGACCCATCGAACCATATCCGACAGCGACAGGCCCAACAAACCTACCCCACAAAACAGATCCAGGACAACCCTTGCGTCAACCCGCATAGCCTCCTGCCTCAACAGGGATACAAGTCTCTCTGCCATCTCAGTATTCACCTGGAAAAACCCATCTCCATAATAGCGGAACCGTCTGCCTAAAATCTCCTCCTCAAGCCAATCTCTCCCCGCAAGCGGACGAACCGAAAGTCCCTTAATACGCACTACACCTGCAAATCCAAGCCCAGAAAACCAGCCAACCTCATCATCAGACAACTCCTGCCCCTCTTTCAGATACAAAATAAGCAACACCTCCCCATCTCTATTTACTCGAAACCCAATCCTCTCAAAGTCCATAGGCCCCTTCTCTTGCATCACTTCTCTAATCCTGGCAAATTTTTCATTTATCTCGTCCCTGAGCAGCGCACAGGTCTCCACATCGACCACTCTTCCATCCAAATCTCTATACCCAAATCTATTCCCATCACAATCAATGTGAAAGACTGCCTTATTGCGATAGTGAAAAATGGCGCTGGCTGGTTCAGAGAATATCCTCTGAGAATAAATCCCCTTCAAGATCCCTGCAAGCTGACGTAACTTTAATCTTACCTGATAGGGATAATCAATCACCTGATAGTTCGAACAGATGCGGTAATGTAAACATTTGGGCTTAACCCTATGAGGGGATGGCCGAAGCACACGCAATAATCTGGCCTCATCGTAACTCTTGTGACGATGCACCAACTCTGCCTCTATCGCCTCTCCATCTATCCCCTCGTCTACAAAAATGGCCTTGCCTGAATCATCTTTGCACAAGGCCTTACCCGGGTATACAACATCCCTTACTATTAATTCCATAACAAACCGCTACTCTTGTTTCTCCAACCTATTCCTTATCTCATCAACTAATTTCTCAACACCCTCTCCAGTCCTGGCTGAGATTAAGAGAGGACGTTGGTTGGTGCGGGCAATAAATTCATCTACAACACTGCAATCTTCTAATAGGTCTATCTTATTAAGGACCACAATTTGAGACTTCTCGAGGATAGAAGGATTATACCTCCTCAGCTCCTCCAGCAGGATTACGTAGGCATCCCAGGGAGCCATCTCTGCCATTGGAGAGGCATCTATCACATATACCAGTATCCTGGCCCGTTCTATATGCCGCAGGAACTTATCTCCCAACCCCCTGCCTTTATGCGCGCCCTCTATAATCCCAGGCATATCCGCAATTACCACATCCAAATCCGATAGCATCCCCAACACCGGATTTTTGGTAGTAAAGGGATATGCACCGACAACCGAACCTGCACCAGTAAGGGTATTAAGCAACGTAGACTTTCCAGAGCTGGGCAGACCAACTATACCAATATCCGCCAAGACCTTCAGCTCCAGAATAAGCTGACGTTCCTCTCCTTCACCAGGTGGCACAACAGAATGGTCCCTGGTATAGGCACTGCCAATCCCACCTTTACCACCTCGAGCCACAACCACCTTCATACCGGGATTGGAAAGGTCCTTTAAGAGTTTACCCGTAAGTGCGTCCTTTACAAGGGTACCAACAGGAACGCGGATAATCAAATCCTCGGCATTCGCACCGTGTTTCTTATTACTGCTGCCGTGCCTACCATTATCCGCCTTGAAATGCTGTCTGAAGTGTAGGTGTCTGAGGGTATTTATAGAGGAGTCGGCCTGAATAACAACATCCCCGCCCTTTCCACCGCATCCCCCATCAAAGCGAGGATAACGCATATACTTATTCTTATACTTGCTGGGACAGCCCTTCCCTCCATCGCCAGCCTTTACCCATATTCGCACATAATCTATTGCCATCAGGCAATCGGCTCAACGGCTACCAGACCAGGCTTTGGGAACGAGACAATGCCATCTATAAGGGCAAAGAGGGTATAATCCCCGCCCATACCCACATTTCTACCTGGCTTAAACTTCGTTCCTCTCTGCCGGACTATTATCGTACCAGCCTTTACATACTGGCCACCGAACCTCTTTACCCCAAGGAACTTTGCCCTGGAATCGCGGCCATTTTTGGTGCTACCCATTCCTTTTTTATGAGCCATAACTCACACTCCTTTCACGTTTTTTTATCAAAAACAAGGAAGGGAGAATGAAGGGATTATTCTTTGTAAAATCCCTTATATTTCCCTCCTCATCCTTCATGCTTTTTTAACACTTTCTATTGCACAATTTCATTTAGAAATCTTATTTATCTTTACCCTGGAAAGTCTTTGTCTGTGACCATTCTTCACGCGATACTTGTGCCTGCGTCTATACTTAAAGACAATTACCTTCTTTCCCTTCCTCTGTTCCTCCAGGGTGGCCTTTACCTGCATCCCTTCTATATAAGGATTGCCTACGTGTATCTTGTCACCGTCAGAATACAACAAGACCTTGTCAAAGACGACAAGCGACCCTTCTTCTCCGTCTATCTTCTCCACATCTAATATACTGCCTTCTTCTATCTTGTATTGCTTTCCACCCCATTCCACAACCGCGTACATAACCAAACCTCCTTTATCCCAGATTATGCATTAGAATTCTTTATCTTCCATCGCTTGGTTAATCAAACCTGTCTTTTCTTATTAATCATCAAGCATGAAGAATGGAGCATGGAGAATGAAGGAAATTTTTTATTAAGAAGGAAACATATCTTAGTAAATAAGAATCCTTCATGCTTCATTCTCCCTTCTACATCCTCAAAAC
>JALVWL010000247.1 GCA_027034965.1 Candidatus Omnitrophota bacterium | reverse complement strand
GGCAGGACGTTGTAGATAACCTCTCGTTTTATATCCTCTCGCAATTGCTCCATATCAATGCCGCTGCTATGATGGGCACTGATAACCACATTCAAGATCCTGACAGGTCTGCCGTCTTCATACTCAACAGTTACTTGGCTCTTTCCATCTGGTCTTAGATATGGCAAAATCCCATTTTTTCGCACTTCGCTAAGGCGCATAGCAAGCCTATGGGCCAGATAGATAGGCATCGGCATAAAGGTATCCGTCTCATTGCAGGCAAAACCAAACATCATACCCTGGTCTCCTGCCCCACCGCTATCTACACCCATCGCAATGTCAGGGGACTGTCTTTGCAATGAGACAAGTATACCTGCATTATCAGCCGAAAATCCGGTTTCCTCATTCGTATAACCGATATCCCTCAATGCACCCTTGGCAACCTCTCTTACATCTACCACTCCATTACTCGTTATCTCTCCAGCAATAATCATAACCCCTCTTGTAATCAGCGTCTCACAGGCAACACGGGAATCCCTATCCTGACTCAGATAGGCGTCTAGGATTGCATCTGAGACCTTATCGGCCACCTTATCAGGATGCCCCTCGGTAACAGATTCAGACGTAAATAAAAACCTTGCCATCAAACTACCCCCTCTTGAGTCCATTAAAGAAGTCATTGGCCTCTTCATAGGCCGGTAAAGAACCTATATCAAACCACTTTTTTTCAAATATATAACCAAAGACCTTATCCTTTCCCACCAGATATTTTAAGAAATATCCAATCGCATCCCTAGGCCTTGAACTATCCGAAAGATAACCCTCAATGGCCTCTTTGATCTTGCCCTTCGGAAATAAATAGAGGCACATACCTATTAGACTCGACTTGGGTTGCTGGGGTTTTTCCTCAAAGGAGATAATCCTTGAGTCATCATCGAGCTCAACCACACCGAATGATCTAGCCTTTTCTATATCCTTTAGATCGTAGACCCCAAGCCCTATCCCAGGATATCTTTGCCTTGAAAACTGAACAAAGCCCTTAATGCTCTCCTCCCATATATTATCTCCGCCTGCAACCAGGACCTCATCTTCTATCTCCTCTCTATCAAGTACAAACTTAAGATCTCCAATAGCACCCAATCTATCCTCATTAGAAAGCGTACCATCATTTATCACCTTTAGATTGGGATATCTCTTTATATCCTGCCAGTCAAGAAAGTTCTTATAAAACCTATCATTCGAAACCAGAAATACCCCATCCACAGAAACATTCTGATACAGGTCATCTAGCAGATACTCTATGATAGGCCGGCCTGCCACCTCTAGGAGAGGCTTTGGCGTATTATTAGTCAAAGGCCTCAACCTGGTCCCATAACCGGCAGCCAAAAGTATCACCTGCATAACCCGCTCCCTTTGACTATATTAAAACCACGTCTCACTTTTTATATTTCTTGAGATCCATAAAATCGCAGACCTTATCCCCGTGGCACCTTCGCAACAAGGCCTCGGCCTTATCCAATAAAAATGCCTCCACCTTATCTGCCGAGTTCTTGTCAAAGACCTCTTCTGCTACCTTTTTGGCCTCCTCATAGGAAATATTCCTAATGATGTATTTTATCTTCTGGACACTGATCGGCGGGGCGCTGAATTCATCCAATCCCAGGCCCAATAATAGAATAACCAAGGGCAGTTCACTTGCCATCTCCCCACACATCCCAACCCATATATTATTCTTATGGGCATTCTCTACCGTCATCCTTATGAGACGCAATATACCGATATGCGTAGGCCTATACAAATAGGCAACTTTCTCATTTGCTCGGTCCACGGCCAAGGTATACTGTACCAGATCATTGGTGCCTATACTGAAGAAATCCACTTCCCTGGCCAACAGATCCGACGTAATAGCCGCAGAAGGCACCTCTATCATCGCCCCTATCTGCATCTCCTTATCAAATGGGACCTTCTTCCTGCTGAGCTCGCGCTTGACATCCGAAAGTATCTTTTTGGCCTCTTTGAGTTCGTCTATACAGGATATCATCGGAAACATCAACTTGATATTTCCATAGACACTTGCCCGCAGTATGGCCCTGAGCTGGACCTTAAATATATCCGGCCTGGCCAGACAGAACCTTATCGCCCTCCATCCTAGAAAAGAATGCATCTCCTCGGGCGTCTCTATCTGGGACAGGAACTTATCCCCTCCGATATCAAGTGTCCTTATAATAAGAGGATTAGGCGCAACCTTTTCTGCCACCTTTTTATAGACTTCGAATTGCTCATCCTCAGAAGGTAAATCCTCCCTGCCCATATACAAAAATTCTGTTCTGAAGAGTCCTATACCCTCTGCCCCATGCTTGATTACAGAATCCACCTCAGAAGGGAATTCTATATTCGCTGCAACCGTCACCCTCCTGCCATCCAGTGTCTCGGCCGGCAGGTCCCTTAGCATATCCTCTAATTGCCTGGCCTCAACAATACTGATATCCTTTTCCCTCTGGTAGTGCCTAAGGGTCTTTGTATCCGGATTAAGGATAACCTTACCTTCGTTCCCATCGACTATCAACAGGTCGCCATTTTTTATCACCCTGGTAGCTATTTGCAGACCAACTACCGCTGGTATCTCCAGAGATTTTGCAATAATCGCCGTGTGAGATGTCTTTCCACCTATATCGGTAATAAACCCTAACAAATTGGTCCTTGACATAGTAGCCGTATCTGAAGGGGAAAGATCATGGGCAACGATAATAGATGGTTCTTCAAGGGATATCTGATTCCTACGCTGACCAAGCAGATGCTTTAGAACACGTTTTCCAACATCGCTGACATCGGCTGTCCTCTCCCTTATATAGGAGTCCCCCATTTGAGAGAAGGCATCGATATATTTCTTTATCACCTGGGAAAAGATATATTCCACGCAAAACTTCTTCTCTTTCAATTCCTTAATAACTTCCTCTATCAACATCCTGTCTTCGAGTAGCAGGAGATGCGCATCGAATATCTTAGAAGAGGCCGCACCTTTATTGGACAAGGAGGCCTGTAGCTCCTTTAATTCCTGCCTCGTACGGATCAAGGCCTCTTCAAATCTGGCAATCTCGTTTGGTATGGCCTTTTCCGAAATCTTTCTCCGGTATATCACGAAATCCTCTCTGCCAAACAGAAAGGCAGTCCCAATAGCAATCCCAGGAGAGGCAGGGATTCCTTCCAGGACCTTATTCATCTGGGTTTTCATTTTCCAATAACTCCTTAATCTCAACAAAGGCCTCTTGGGCCGAATCTCCCTCTACAATCAATGTAATCTTACTCCCTTTTGTCGCCTCAAGCATCAATATACCCATAATAGAGCGGCCATCCACTACCGTATCACCCTTTTTAAGTCGAACAACTACATCGTGTTTGTTGGCAATCTGGGCCAATAGGGCCGCTGGCCGTGCATGTAGGCCCTGTGGATTTTTTATCGTTATTTTCTCTTCTAATCTCATCTGCATACAATAAATGCCAACCCTATGAACCAATTAAAGTTATAAGCCTTATAAAGGACCCTAGCCAAGCCTTATTTCAAAGAATAGTCCATCCTTGAGGGCCTTGATTGGCCATAAAAAGACCAGGCATGTGCCCTGAAAAGTGGTCTCTATCCCCTGTTCAGACTCTGACACTGTCTCAACAGGATAATAAGCCATATCAAAATCCACAGATGCCTTATACATTATATTTATACCATACCATTTGTCTTTAAACCAGACTTCTTTTTCAGGCACACCTAACCTGCCCCTGGAGGTAGAGAATCTGTCATCAAACAAAGAAAGATTAAACTCCAATCCGATAGCAGCACCTTCAAGATCAGAGATATCCCCTGACAATAATTCCATCTGGATAGAGAAGATATCGTTTTTAAGAGACATGGACTTCCTCATTTCAATAAGCCTGTCATTAATCCATATCCCCTTATGCGAGAGGACCCTATCTCCCTCAAGATAAGAATTATTGACAAAAGAAGTTTGGCCATATAGGTGCCTATGGCAATAGAAATCCTCTGTATCTGCGCCAGGTTTTACTATAAAATCCACTGCTGATTCCCTTAAGTAGCAATCATACTGGAGCACGCTTAGGTCCTTGACATTGCTGACATTTAAATCATGGATACTCTTTACCTCATCTGGAGAACAACCACGATTCGACTGTTCCTTTAATTTTTTATGGTAGGTCTCATACCTACGGGTCAGAACATTGGATACGTTCACTGCTTTTTCCTTATAATCCCATTCGAAGACCGTTCCATAATGGCTGACAAATACATTCTGCTTATCTGAAGCAAGGATTATCTCGTCTTTCCCATCGAAATCCATATCCATAACCCTTACCGGCTCATATTTCACCCCAGATGCAAGCTCTGCCAGAATAAGATTGGAATAGACTGCTGAACGCAGATGATTCAGATAAAGGCCACCAAATACCCCATGCCAGTAACCACAATTACATTGGGCCCTATATAAATAATCTTTGGCCTGATGGGCCGAATCCAGAAAAGCAATATCCTTACTAACAAGCAACATCCTCTTGTGCATTCGATTTGATTCTGGATACTTAATCATAAAGTTCCTAAAATAGCCATTCGACCACTCCAGCATCTCCCTATAGCTAACACACGGCAGATACACCTGGCCTGTAGGACAATGCCCTGCAATGTAATCTGAAAAGGTCCTGGTTTCTATCCACTCACATGCCTCAATGGCTGAGAAAAAGTTATCCAGCCAGTGCTCTTCATAGACCCACTTATATGTACCGGGCCAAAGCCCAAATTTTTCTCCATCGTCTCCAAATGTTATCGCACCAAACCCCTTCTCCATCTTAGACCGTAGATAATCTATCGTTTCTTGCGGCAGTTTAAATGGCATAAAATAACGCAGTTTCTCTGAGGTGGGAAAGACAAAACAGGACAGGCCCTCATCCTCAGAGACATAATAACCATCCAGAGACTCTACATCCCTGCCGACACTTGCAAAGTGGCTATCATCCACAATAGTAAACCCAATCCCGGCCCTGTTCAGGATCAAGGGGATCTTTGGCTCCCATATACGTTCGGCCAACCAGGCCCCCTTCGCCTGATACCCAAATTTATCTTCCAGATACCGATTCATTACACCTATCTGAGAGAGTGCATCCTCTTCCCTTAACAAGGTCAATATAGGTTCATAAAATCCCCCTGAAAGCAGCTCCACCTGTCCTCGCTCCACCAGACCCTTTATCCTCAGGAGAAACTCTGGACGATTGGCCTCTAGCCACCTCAATAAGGGACCGGTATAATGGAGTGCCAACCTAATAGACGGATGCCGCTCCAGGACCTCAATAAACGGCAGATAAGACCTTTCATAGGCAAACTCAAATACACTATCAAAATTACCGACCGGCTGGTGGCAGTGAATAGCCATCAAAAGTGAGATTTTATCCCCCATAAGCACCCCTTTATTTGGACTGATTAGATTAAAAATAAAATGCTAATCACCCTGAAATCAACCAGTTAAGAAATACACCTAGATTTTACCGCGCTATCCTGCTATTAACAACAATAAATTAAATCCGGATTATACATTAGAATTCTCTACCTTCCATTGCGCTGTTAATCAAACCTCTCTTTTCTCATCTAAAAATAAGCATGAAGAATGGAGCATGGAGGATGAAGGATAAAACCACCATTTCGCATTGCTTCTTTAAATCAAAAAATCCACTGCCTTCATTCTTCCTTCTCCGTTCTCCCTTCTTAACAATCAAGCATGAAGGATGGAGCA
>JALVWL010000246.1 GCA_027034965.1 Candidatus Omnitrophota bacterium | reverse complement strand
GTGTTATGGTATACAGAAGTGATGTTCGTTGATACTATCTTCCAGCCCTCTTCTCGAACCCTCAGGATTATATCCGTCTCTATCTCATAGCGGTCACTGGTCAGTTTGTCCGGGTCAATGGCAGAAAGGCGGATAAGCCTGTACCCACACTGGGTATCCGGTATGGAATCGAATGTATACACGGATATTATCACTGACATAATCCTATTCACCCATCTCCTTAGTAGGGGCATCCCTTCAGGATTATGCATCCGATTACCGCATACCATACCCACATCAGAGAATGCCTTGGACAAAAAGGAAGGGATATCCTCTGGTAGGTGCTGTCCATCGGCATCCATAAGTATGGCCCACTTAAACCCACTCTTCTTTGCGATTGCCAGGCCCTCTTTTATGGCAACACCCTTGCCCTCATTGCAGGAAAGCCTGTGCAATATCACAAAGTTATACCCTGATGCTATATCGGATGTCTTATCTACCGAGCCGTCATCGACAACTATGACCTTATACTCCATCGGTGCGAGTCTATCCAAAAGACCACCTATGTGCCTCTCCTCGTTATAGGCAGGAACAACTATACAGAGCTCGTCTTTATCTATCTTTTCCGGGGAGTATCTTATCTCTCCAAACATATACCACTGCAGGGGGGCATCTGTTAGGACCTGCTCAAGGGCCTTAACATAGGCCTGCAGGATCTCAGATTCAGACTTTCCCTCAGGAAAGATAGAGGGAAAAACCCTTAATCTATATTGCCCAGGTTTTTCAATAAGTCCGAACAAAGGGACTACCGGCACTTTAAATCTGTGGGCAAAGACACCCACCCCTGAGGGGAACAAGACTCTACGGCCAAAGAAGTCTACCTCCAGAACGGCCTTGCCTCCACTAAAATCCCAGTCCCCCAATATTGCCAGGGCTCCACCATCCTTCAACACTCCTATACACCGTGTAGACCTGCCCGTCGGGATTACGGTTACATTATGCATAGCACGAGTGGAATCGAAAAACTCGTTTATTCTTTTGTCCTTATGGGGAAGGGCTATCGCCTGGATAGGATAACCATTTTCTCCCAACCAGAAACCCGCTATCTCCCAATTCCCCAGATGAGCAGTCGCAATTATCACGCCTTTATTGAGAGAGAACACCTCATCTAGGTACTGCCTCCCCTCAATTTCTACCCGCTCTTTAAGCAGATGAGAAGAGGTCCTGCCTAGATAGATAAAATCCAACCAATAATGGACAAAGTTGACCAATACCCTGTGGCCCAGCAAGAAGGCCTTAAATAGAGGATAGTTCCGTCCCTTAATGAGGCGGATATTTCGCACAATCCGCCTTATATCCGGCGGCCACAAAAAGTATTTGATGCTGGCCAGCAGACTACCTATAAAATGAAAAAGAGACGGGGCCTTATTTATATTGTTCAGACAAAATAGATAAATTCTCCACATCACATCTCCAATGCCAGGTGCGCCACCTCTAATGCCGCATTTGGCCTACCTGTTATCAGGGAATTCTTATGAAGCCTCTCCCATAAGCTTGCATCTTTTAACAGCTTTTCCAAAAGCATTCGAACCTCTTTGTGGTCCTCAGCCCGCAACGCACATCTATTTCGCAACAAAAATTTCAGATTATTGTATTCCTGTCCTGGCAGGGAATTCATTATTATCATAGGCAGGCCCTTTGCCATTGCCTCGGAGACAGTAAGTCCACCGGCCTTTGTCACAAGCACCTTAGCTATGGACATAAATTCGTCTACATTCTCGACAAAACCAAAGTTATAGACCTTATGGTACATCTTCTTTTTATTTCTCTCAACAGAACGGAATAACCTCTTATTATTTCCACAGATGGTAACAATATCAAAATCTATATCTACCTTATCGATTGATTTCAAAACCTTGCCTATCGGGCCAAGCCCCTGTCCACCTCCCATAAGCAGAACCAGATCCCTGTCCTGCCCAATATTCAACTGCCTGCGGATAACCGCCGCATCCTTGCTAAAATAAAAGGCAGGGTCTATAGGTATGCCAAATGCCTTGACCTTCTCTTGGGGGACACCCTTTTTAATGAGCTTCTCCTTCACTGCATCGGTTGCCACTATATAATAATCGACTGCCTCAGAGATCCAAAATGAGTGGGGGGCAAAATCCGTAAGAACCGCAAAGACACGAAATTTTTTAGAGCTTTCCAGTTTATATCTTGATATGATTTCGCAGGGAAAGGCCTGAGTAGCCACAACAACATCTGGATTATATTGAGATATAAGCCTATCGACCTTCTTTCTTATCTGATTATATACAAACCTGCGCGCCCGAGAGGTAGATCTCACTACCCTGGGATTGTCATACATAACCTGCCATATTATGGGCGCTCGCTTTATAACCCCCATATACATAGTATTGACTACCTTCTCTGTGATGGGGGCAACATAATTGAAGAAATTCATCCCCTTCACGTCAGCGAAGGGCGCAAGCATATTGATTGCCTTCTCTATGGCATTTGCAGCGCTCTTGTGCCCCGATATATTCGAGATATACAGGAGCAGAATCTTTTTGACCATATCATCCTAGCTCTGCCAATATCTTCTCTGCTGCAATCTTGCCCGAGACATACATACCACCAAATGTAGGACCCATCCTTGGCAGGCCATAGACCGAACAAACCGACATACCTGCCGTATAAAGGCCTGGGAATATTCTGCCTGTCTTCTCTGCCAAGAGGTCCTCAGAGGCCTCTATGTGCATCGCACCTTCGCCTGCTATCTCCAACAGACCTCGCTTGGCAAGCATTGCCGCCACTGCGGCATCGTGGCCCGTGGCGTCTATAACCACCTTTGACTCGAGCACGATTGGATCCAGCGTACGCATGGGCCTTGGCATAAATTGGATGGGGGACCAATTGATAACTACGCCTTCTATTACTCCATTACGCATTATTATGTCCTCGCATAGCGTAAGGTTGAGGATAACGGCACCGGCCTCCAGGGCCTTCTTTATAAGTCCAGCACATATGTAGAGTGCATCGGCGGTAAACAGACCCTTTTTTACCTCCTTTACCTTCAGCCCCATATCCTCAAGGACCTCATTGCCCGGATAGCGAATAGTAAGCTCATTCATAAGATAACCTCCGGACCAGGCACCACCTCCAGGGGCATTATTCTTCTCAATCAAGACCACCTTCTTGCCCTTGAGGGAAAGATAATAGGCAGCAACCAGACCAGCTGGTCCTGCCCCAACGATAACCACATCCGAGACCACCACGGATTTTAATTTCTCAAAAAAGGCATCTATTATTGCAAGAGAAACCTCTTTTTCACCATATTTAGAAAACATAAGCACCTCCCTTTTCAACCCAGATTATCCTGCAGACTCTGCCAGTCCTTTAGAAATCTCTCGATGCCGATATCCGTTAACGGATGTTTAATCAGCTGAGAAATCGTCTTAAACGGTATCGTAGCAATATCCGCACCCAGCTTTGCTGCCCAATAGACATGCATAGGATGCCTGACGCTTGCCACTATAATCTCTGTATCAAAGCCATAGTTATCGTATATACTGATTATATCCTCTATGAGACGCATACCATCGTCGGATATATCATCTAGCCTGCCGACAAATGGAGAGATATAACTGGCTCCAGCCTTGCCTACCAATAAGGCCTGCATTGCAGAAAAACACAATGTAACATTAGTCCTTATCCCTTCGGCCTCTAGCACTTTAACTGCCTTTAAGCCCTCCAGGGTCAAAGGTATCTTTATTACTATATTATCGGCTATCCTCGATAAATCCCTTGCCTCTTTTATCATCTCATCGCTCTGCAGGGCTATTACCTCTGCGCTTACCGGGCCATCGACAATCCTGCAGATGGCCTCTAGCTGCTTTAGAGGCGGTTTGCCTTCCCTCGCAAGGAGAGTAGGATTTGTGGTAACACCATCCAATATACCAAATTCCTTGGCCTGCTTTATCTCATCAAGATTGGCAGTATCTATAAATATCTTCATAGACCCCTCCCTGCTAAATGCCTGAAATTATGCAATTTTTCCCTAACACCAGGACAATACTCTGCAATTATAACACATCTCAAGGCAATTCAGTTTTCTAAATTATCTGAAATAAAGCCTATCAATCCTCTATCTTCAAAGTCGCCAGGAAGGCATCCTGAGGGACCTGTACCTTGCCCATCATCTTCATTCGCTTCTTGCCTTCTTTTTGCTTCTCCCATAACTTGCGCTTACGGGTTATATCTCCGCCGTAACACTTTGCTGTAACATTCTTTGCCAGGGGGCGTATCTTTTCACTTGCAATAATCTTTGAACCAATCGCTGCCTGAACAGATATCTCAAACAACTGTCTGGGTATCAGCTCTCGCAGTTTTCTAACCACTGCCCTGCCCCGCTCGTAGGCCTTCTCTCTTGGCACAAGGAAAGAGAGGGCATCGGTAGGGGTCTTATTAAGCATAATGTCCATCCTGACCAGGTCTACCTTTTCATATCCATCCAGTTCATAGTCCAGAGAGGCATATCCCCGTGAGACGGTCTTGAGTCGGTTGTAGAAATCAGTAATTGCCTCTGCCAGGGGCATACGAAACACGAGCTCAAGCCTCTCATTGCCCAGATAATTGGTCTCAAGATAACGACCCCGTTTCTCCTTGCAGAGATTCATCACGGGTTCAATATAGCTCACCGGTATAATGATATTTGCCTTTATAAATGGCTCATAACTCTCTTTCACCTTTTCCATTGGTGGCATCTGAGCAGGTCCACGCACACTGTGTTCATTCCCATCCGTTGTAACCACCCTGTAGACTACTGAGGGCGTGGTAAGTATCAGGTCAAGGCCAAATTCTCGTTCAAGGCGTTCCTGGACTATCTCCATATGGAGCATACCCAAAAAACCACATCTAAAACCAAAACCACAGGCACTAGAACTCTCTGGTTCGAAGACAAAGGATGAGTCATTGAGAGAGAGCTTTTCCATAGCATCCCTTAAGGCCGGGAAATCTGAAGCATTTACTGGATATACCCCAGCAAATACCATCGGAGGTATCTTTTTGTATCCTGGGAGAGGAGAACTGGCCTGATTCTTTGTCCAGGTAATGGTATCACCCACACTGACTGCCTTTGGATCACGGATGTTTGCATAGAGAAAACCAACCTCCCCAACCGAAAGGCTGTCCACCATTACCCTCTCGGGTGTCATAATCCCTATTCCCTCAACCTCAAAATCAGACTTAGTCGCCATAAAACGAATCCTGTCTTTCCGGCACAGCACCCCGTCAAATATACGAAAATAGACTATTACACCCTTGTACTGGTCATAGGCCGAATCAAATACCAGGGCGCGCAAAGGTGCATCCTTATCACCCGAAGGCGGCGGAATGTCCTTTACAATCCTCTCGAGTATTTCCTCTATCCCAATACCTTCCTTGGCTGAGGCCAGGATGATCTCTCCTGTCCCAAAACCCAAGGACTCCACTTGTGGCAGGACCCTCTCCAGATCCGCCCCTGGGAGGTCTATCTTGTTCAGGACAGGGATAATCTTCAGATTCTCTTTCCTGGCCAGGTGGAGATTGGCCACTGTCTGGGCTTCAACACCCTGGGATGCATCTACCAAGAGAAGTGCCCCCTCACAGGAGGCAAGGGCCTTTGAGACCTCATAGGAAAAATCGACATGGCCAGGGGTATCTATCAGATTCAATACATATTCCTGCCCATCCCCTGCCCTGTAATTAAGGCGCACCGCCGAGGACTTGATAGTAATACCTCGCTCCCTCTCCAGCTCCATATCATCCAGGAGCTGTTCCCTGAACTTGCGCTCGTCTACAGCACCACAGTACCTTATC
>JALVWL010000245.1 GCA_027034965.1 Candidatus Omnitrophota bacterium | reverse complement strand
GCATAATCCGGGATAACGGTATAAACATTATCAGCTGGAAGGATGTATCGGATTTGTTTTGAAGATAAAAATAGGATTTGATTTTTAGAATAAAATAGAATAAAATAGAATTACAGAGAATAAGTAAATTTGGAAGAGGATAAAAATATGGAGGATTAGTATGGCAAAAACAGTTACTCTTAGAATAAGTGACGAGGTCTATAATATACTGCTTGAAGCAGCGAAGGCTGACAAAAGGCCTCTTTCGAATTTGATTGAAACAGCTGCACTTGCCAGAATAAAAGAACAGCAGTTTATAGATGGTTTAGAGATGGAGGAAATATTGTCCAATAAAGATTTGATAAAGCGAATCAAAAAAGGTTCGCGAGATGCAAGAAATAGAAAAGGGCGGTTCGTTGATTAACTATAGAATATTTGAGACCGAACAGTTTCAAGATGACCTCTTAAGAATTGCATCTTCGGGATACGACAACATTGTTAAGAAACTTCGTTTGTTTGTTTATCCTCAGTTGAAACAAACTCCTCATTTTGGTCCTAATATAAAAAAACTCAAAAATTTTAAGCCAGAGATGTGGAGATATAGAATTGGGAAATGGCGCTTTTTTTATGAAATTGATGAAAAAGAAAAGATAGTTTTTATGATAGCTGCACATCATAGAGGCAGTGCTTATTAATCCCAGATTATGCAATAGGGAGTTGTGATATAATGGAACCCGTTGTGGGACAATGAAAATAACTAAAAACTAAAAACGCAAAACTAAAAACCACAACTCAAGTTTTGAGGATGTAGAAGGGAGAATGAAGCATGAAGGATTCTTATTTACTGGGATATTTTTCTTTCTTAATAAAAAATTTCCTCCATTCTCCATGCTCCATTCTTCATGCTTAAGATTTGAGTTTTGCTTGGAAATATGTTATCCTTTATATTTAAATGGGCAAAGGAAAAAGGGTTTTAGACGCCGCAGACATAAAAAAGGTGCTTGCAGAAAATATCTGCATGCCCATCCTTTCTGATTTTCCTGACCTTGATAATCTGGTGTTGGTCGGTATATACACACGGGGAGTCTATCTTGCCCGCAGAATCCAAAAGATCCTCCAGCGCAAAACAAAGACAAAACCCCTTATTGGAGAGATAGATATAAACCTATATAGAGACGATTTCGTGCGGCGGTTTGACATACCTGAGGTCAGGCAGACCAATATACCGGGTGGAGTGCAGGATAAGAAGGTTGTCCTGGTCGATGATGTAATCTTTACAGGCAGGACAGTAAGGGCGGCCCTGGACGTTATCCTGGACATAGGCCGACCTGAGCTCATTAAGCTGGCGGTCCTGGTAAGTCGGCCAGGCAGGCAGATGCCCATCTGCCCTGACTATATTGGATGGGATGCAGGTTCCGTGGAAAAGCGGGTATATGTTGAGCTTGAGGAAGTCGATGGCGTTGACCAGGTGGTGATTAGATGAATTGGAGGCGTAAGGACCTAATTGGCCTGAAGGACCTGAAGAGGGAAGAGATAGAGGCGATATTAAACACCGCTGATTCCTTTAAGGAGATCCTTACCAGGGAGGTGAAAAAGGTCCCCACTCTCAAGGGCTGGACTGTGGCGAATCTCTTTTTTGAACCATCTACTCGTACCCGTATTTCTTTTGAGCTGGCGGCAAAACGCCTTAGCGCTGATACGATAAACGTCTCTGGTTCATTTAGCAGTGTGGTTAAGGGCGAGACCCTCCTGGATACGGCAAAGAATTTGAGGGCCCTGGTCTGTGATATCATTGTGTTGAGACATTCTCTGGCAGGGGCACCGGAATTACTGGCAAAGGCCCTTCCTGATATGGGTATTGTGAATGCAGGCGATGGGATGCACGAACACCCTACCCAGGCCCTTCTGGATATGCTTTCAATAAGGGAGCGGCTTGGCACCCTTGATGGGATAAAGGTCCTGATAGTAGGGGATATTCTGCACTCCCGTGTGGCCAGAAGCAATATATGGGGTCTCTCTAAAATGGGGGCCGAGGTCAGTGTCTGTGGTCCCCTTTCCCTGATGCCCAGGGGGATAGAAGAGGTAGCCTCGCTCTATACGGATCTAGATGAGGCCATAGAGGGCAAGGATGTCCTTATCTTCCTGAGAATTCAAAAGGAAAGACAAGAGAGCGGCCTCTTCCCTTCGCTTCGAGAATATCATAGGCTTTATGGTATGACCGACGATAGATTGAAGAGGCTTCGGCGGAGCGTTGTGCTTATGCATCCAGGTCCGGTTAACAGGGGGATAGAACTCACCCCGCGGGCCGCGGATAGCGATCATTCCATAATACTTCCTCAGGTTACCAATGGAGTGGCGGTCAGGATGGCCGTGTTATATCTCATCAGCACAGTCCTGGCAGGACTGCGAAGGAGTTAGACCTAGGTGGCAGGAGGAATTGTGAGGATAGCGGTTATAGACTATGGTATGGGAAACATTCGAAGTGTTGCCAAGGCCCTGGAGAGGGTTGGTGCCGATGTGGTTGTTGTGGATAGGGAGTTTGATCCGAGTGATTTTGATAAATTTGTCCTGCCTGGTGTAGGGGCATTTGGAGACACAGTGGAGGGCCTCAAAGATAGGGGGCTCTGGAATGTGGTTGAGCATATCTTGAAAAACGGATACCCTTATCTCGGTATATGCCTTGGGATGCAGATATTGTGTAGTGCCTCAGAAGAGAGCCCGGGTGTTGAGGGATTTGGGATTATACCTGAGACGGTTAAGAGATTCCTGCCTTCCAGGGAGATGAAGGTGCCCCATATGGGCTGGAATAGAGTAGATGTTAAAGATAATGAGCCAATTTTTGACGGCATAGATACAGGCTCCTATTTTTATTTCTGCCATTCCTTTTATGTGCCTTCTACAATAGAGAAAAATCTTATCGTTGCTACGACCGACTATAGTGCAGAGTTTGTCTCTGCGCTCAGGGTGGGCAATATTTACGGAGTGCAGTTTCATCCCGAGAAGAGCCAGAACCTTGGACTGCGTTTATTGGAGAACTTTGTACAGAGATGCTGACAATCCTGCCTGCCATAGACATATTGGATGGTAAAGTTGTACGGCTTCAGCAGGGAGATTATGGCCGTTTTAAGGAATATTCGGTTGATGTAGTAGATCTTGCTGGGGATTTTAAGGCTAAAGGCTATTCCTGGATGCACCTTATCAATCTGTCCGGTGCCAAGGATGGCGGAATTGAATCTATATTGCCCCTTCTTGAAAGGCTAGCCCTGACGGGTATAAATATAGAGGTAGGAGGGGGTGTAAGGAGTATAGAGGATATCGATAAATATCTATCCAGTGGGGCAAGCAGGGTAATTATTGGTACAAAGGCCTTTACAGAGGAGGGTTTTGTCAAAAGAGCGCTAAAGGGATTTGGCATAGAAAGAATAGTCGTTGGTATGGATGTATTGAACGGATCAGTACGGGTTAGGGGCTGGCAGGAAGATGCTGGCCTTGGGATGGCTGAGGCGATAGAGGCATTGAACAGGGATGGATTGAAGTGGTTATTGTGCACGGATATCTCCAGAGACGGGATGCTCTCGGGAGTTGATCTCAACCTGTATAAGGAGATCTGCAATACATTTGATGGGCTGGTAATCGCCTCGGGTGGAGTGTCATCGAGAAAGGATATAGAGGCCCTTGAGGCTCTGTCTGTGTCTTTCCCAAATCTTTGGGGAGTTGTCGTGGGTAAGGCCCTCTATGAAGGCAGGCTTTCTTTATAGAAATGAATTATATTGCTGACCTTCACCTGCACTCACCCTTTTCACGCGCTACCAGTAAAGAGATGACCCTGGATAACCTCTCTCTATGGGCCAGGAGAAAGGGGCTCTCCCTTCTGGCTAGCTCTGATTTTACCCACCCAGATTGGCTTGCTTATCTCAAAAAGAAGCTCTGTATAAGCCATCGCTTTGGTATATGGAGCTATGCTGGGATAGATTACATATTATCAGTTGAGGTTAGTAATATCTTTTCGAGGGACAAGAAAACCTACCGCATACATACCCTAATCTATTCTCCGCTTTTCGAGGATGCCTTCAGGATACAGGAATACCTCTCCGGATATGGAAATATTTACGCAGATGGACGACCTATATTGAGATTGGATGTCGCTGATATGTGCGAGGAAATCTGTCGGATCTCTCCGATGAGTTTTGTGGTATTTGCGCATATATGGACGCCCTGGTATGCGCTCTTTGGTGCAAACTCAGGCTTTGATTCTCTGTCCGAGGTGTTTCCTTCTGGTGTTCCTGAAAACGTGCTTGGTTTTGAGACCGGCCTTTCCTCGGATCCGCCGATGAATTGGATGGTGGGTTTTCTGGATCCTTTTACCCTGATCTCCAGTTCGGATGCCCATTCTCCGATCAATATAGGCCGAGAGGCAATAGTATTCTCTGCGCCCCTCTCTTTTCAGGAGATAAGGCAGGCCTTACAAACAGGGGATAAAGATAGGATCCTCTATACAGTAGAGTTTTTCCCTCAGGAGGGTAAATACCACTACGATGGCCATAGGAATTGTTCTGTTTGTATGCATCCTGAGGAGTCGATGAGGCGTGGGCAGGTCTGTCCTGTATGCGGCAAGGGATTGACAATAGGTGTCCTCAATAGGGTATACAGGTTGGCTACGCATATCTATAAACAAGAGGATAGTTCAAGGATAGGTTATAGATATCAGGTGCCTCTCCTGGACATAATCTCTTTTGCCCTGGGTAAGGGAAAGACCTCAAAGTCCGTTATGTCTGTTTATATGAGGGCCACTGAGTCTCATAGCGAGTTCGATATCCTTTCAGGGAACTGCCGTCTTGAGGAGATTTATCTGCCTGAGGATGTCAGACGCATAATAATGGCCGTCCGTAATGGAGAGGTGCGTTTTTCCCCTGGATACGATGGCCTCTATGGGAAGCTGGAGATCTCCCTATAGACTCTCCTGTATATTCTTGAACCATATTTTTGGGCCCTTTTATTGCAAAATCCCTGTTTTAGACTATACTTCTTAACTGGGGATGGTTTAACAGGGATTAAAATGCTGTAGTTTTGACTTTTGAGTTATATAAAATACATAATCCGGGCTTATATTATGAATAAAATAACCACAGCAGTACATATCTGTACAGCAATCTTGTTAGTACTGAACAGCCTTGGTCTAGATAGATTGCTGGCCTACCAGGGCAGTTTATCTGCGAATGCTGTGGTCTGTGGTGCAGTATATTCCGGAGACATAGCTCAAGATGGCCTTCAACTCCTCTATCCCTCTGATGCAGAGATGGGTCCTTCAGATAGGGCTAGGGATGCCAGGATCTTTGCTGAGATGTTAAGACTCAGAGATGAAGATATAACCGTTGACCTAAATCCCTATGCCCAGGACCGCAGTCTTATCAACCCAGACCTTTACGATACACTTTCTGCTCGAATTATGCTAAGGGCAGACCTCAGACTAAAGCGACTGGTAGATCGAATAATAGCTAGAGAGGCCCTTATCTATGGAGATGATATGGATTATGACTTGGGCATCAGCAGGTTCAGGGTCTGGCTCGAGATAGCCGATGTGATTGTTGAGGAAGACAAGTCTGCTCTGATTATAAATCATATGAGATTAAGGCCTAGGATAGAATTCTATCCTGAGATGAGAGCAGGCATTAGCCCTTTGAGCCAGGCAATCCTAGGAGAACTGAACAGGATTGTAAATGATTCGGATGAGTTTTTTGAATTGAGGCAGGTGGCCAGGATGTTTGTCATAAGCCGCCTGCTAAAGGAGAAAGGCCTGCTGAAACTGAGTCCTGGAGGTCTAGTTATTCCCGCAAATGGGGTATTCTGGCGTAGGCAGATTTTAGAGGACTATGC
>JALVWL010000244.1 GCA_027034965.1 Candidatus Omnitrophota bacterium | reverse complement strand
ACAAGGGCCTATTAGACAATCCAGGGCAAAGGAAGTCCCTTTATCAGGAATTTGTGATAGAATGATATTATGTTCAAGCGAAACAAAAAGATAGGACTTGTTTTGAGCAGCGGTGCTGCAAAGGGCATAGCCCATATAGGGGTTATAGACTACCTCCTCCAAAACGACTACCAGATAGAACACATCTGCGGTTCAAGCATAGGCGCACTTGTTGGTGCCTATCTATCCATCTATAAAGATATAGAGGGCCTTAAAAGGATCGCCATAGAGACCGATTGGAAACTCCTACTAGGCCTGATGGACATAAACATAATCAACCTATATCAGGGAGGAATCATAGCAGGGAGAAAAATAGAGGAATTTTTAAAAGAGATATTCAAAGACAACACATTTCAGGATTGCAAGATACCGTTAATAATCATAGCAACCGACCTCAAAACAGGAAAGGCCGTCGAAATAGGGAACGGTGAAATCTGGCAGGCAGTAAGGGCAAGCATTGCCATTCCCGGAATATTTACTCCTCTAAAGCATAAAGGAAATATACTAATAGACGGCGGGGTTTCTGCACCAATGCCTGCCTATTGTCTGAGAAAACGCAAGATCAAAAATATAGTTGGCGTAAATGTGCTATCCGAACCCCCACATATATTCAGTCAAGGCAAAAGAGAGATCAATATAATAGAAAATCTGTTGCAATCCCTATTCATAATGGAATCAACCATTGCCAATGAACAGGCCAGACTGTGCAGGAAAACAATAAATCCACCTGTCTCCCACATACCATTCTATGATTTCACGCGCGCCAGGGAACTAATAGAGATAGGATACCAAACCGCTCAGATGAGTGGAGTCTAACCTACGGTCAAGACTATTCTTAACCCGCACAAATTACACGAATAGATCTGCCAGGAGGGGTGTACTTCGTATTTAGATCAATAGATTGCTCAATCCGGCCAAAAAGCCTGTATACAAGTCGAGAAAACCTAGTGCCTACGTCTGCTCGATAATTCTTTTTTTATTTATTCTCAAGGAGTTATGATTTTAGGGTGTCAAACTTGGGGTAGATAAAAAAAATCCCTGGCAGCTACCTACTTTCCCGATCCCTCGCGAGATCAGTATCATCGGCGGAAGAGGGCTTAACTACCGTATTCGGAATGGGAACGGGTGTTTCCCCTCTCCTATGGCCACCAGGGAAATTTTCGAAATATATCAATCAGGTCTTAGATAATCGCAGGTTCTCGCCAAGAGAAATATAAAGGTTAAGCCGATCGGGCGATTAGTACCACTCGGCTCAACGCCTCACAGCGCTTACACCTGTGGCCTATCAACCTCGTAGTCTCCGAGGGCCCTGATAGGGAGATCTCGTCTTGGGTCGAGCTTGGCGCTTAGATGCTTTCAGCGCTTATCTCTTCCGGACGCGGCTACCCTGCCTTTGCCCCTGGCGGGACAACAGGTACACCGTCGGTCCGTCTATCCCGGTCCTCTCGTACTAGGGACAGCCACCCTCAGATCTCCTTGCGCCCACGATAGATAGAGACCGAACTGTCTCACGACGTTCTGAACCCAGCTCGCGTACCGCTTTAACGGGCGAACAGCCCGACCCTTGGGACCTTCTCCAGCCCCAGGATGCGATGAGCCGACATCGAGGTGCCAAACCAGGCCGTCGATAGGAACTCTCAGGCCTGATCAGCCTGTTATCCCCGGAGTACCTTTTAGCCGTTGAGCGACGGCACTCCCACTAGCTACCGCCGGATCACTAAGCCCGACTTTCGTCTCTGCTCGACTAGTAAGTCTCACAGTCAAGCACCCTTATGCCTTTACACTCGACGTGCGATTGCCGACCGCACTGAGGGTACCTTTGGGCTCCTCCGTTACTCTTTAGGAGGAGACCGCCCCAGTCAAACTGCCCGCCTGGCACTGTCCCCCTGCCGGATTCACGGCTAAGGGTTAGAATCTTAATACGTCAAGGCCGGTATTTCACTGGCGGCTCCCCCTGAACTGGCGTCCAGGGTTCAAAGCCTCCCGGCTATCCTACACATGACGCACCAAAATCCAATACCAGGGTACAGTAAAGGTTCCGGGGTCTTTTCGTCTTATCGCGGGCAGGCTGCATCTTCACAGCCACTACAATTTCGCCGAGTCCCTGGTTAAGAGAGCGCTCCCGTAGTTGCACCATTCGTGCGGGTCGGAACTTCACTTATCCGCTCACAGATTCTCGCGGACAGTAGACTATACCATCACCTCGCCAGTTCCCTTAGGAGGTCTTTCTTTTTGTGCTTTCGTTTGCCTCCCCAGTTCATAGAGTATGCTATCTCTATTATCTGTGGGAGGTATTGTCTGCTTAAATGCAGGTTCTGGTTTACCATTTCGCATATCTTTTTGAATTTTTCAAAGTCTTCGGCCTTTGCGCCTTTTAGAGGATAGGCCTCAAAATGAGGAATAACCTTTTTCATCAAGTCTTTAATAGACCTGACTTCGTATTTATAGGTGTTATCCCCTCTTGAAAACCTTATCCCTCCGCAGGCAAAATAGGCCTGAATCAACTTCATCAATTCCAGATCACGCTGATTTAAGGAGATTGCAAAATAGGGCCTGGTCTCTATTCCAAGATTGAGTTTCTTCCTCAGGTTGAACGAGACCCCAAAAATGCCTTCTCCCTCAATCAGGCCGGTAATATACCATTCATCAAGCATACATCCCTCCTTAAAATTAAGGAGAGACCTCCATAGGAACCACTTGCAGCGAGGGCCCGGCGTCTTGTTCCGATTTTATGAAAAATCGGAACCTCCCCTTTCGGGTCAGTCGTTACGGGGTCAATCCCAACAGCATATTGGGACGACTTCCCTCGGGATTCCTGCCTCTGCCCAACCCGCTAAGTCAGCAGAAAACAGGTTCCCCGATATGAGCCGGGTTTTTCCTCTGCCCTTCGCAGGACAGGGGGGCAAGTTTGTGCTCACCCGACAAGGAATTTCGCTCATCTTCTTCCACAGCTTTCGCTGCAGGATGGACCATATCTTCATCCACGGGTTATCTTCTCTTTTATCTCTAACAGTCTTGGCTTGTCTGATGTGTTCATCTTAAGGGCAATGTCTATTATCTCTAGCAAGCCTTCTTTTTCAAGGTGCCTGCCCTCTTTCATCATCAAACAGACTCTTCTGAACTTCAGGAAGTCAATGCGCTTTTTTGTCTTGAGCTTGTGCTTCTCAAAGAAGGATATGATATTCTCTATGCAGCTGAGGTTCCTAACGCGATAGGCGTATCTGTCAGCGTGGTTCTTTCTAACCACACCGCAACCGAAGAACTTCTTTAAGGCATAGAGAACCTGTATATCACGCTTATGCTGGACTACTGTAAACTCAGGCAGAACCTGATAGTTAGTTGTCATTTCTTTATGCTGGTTTATGCCGATGAAGAAGCAGCCTTCTCCATCCACAAAACCAACTATCCAATCAGCAGTCAACTTCATATCCTCTTCCTTCCCGAAGACAACCCTTGTGGATGCTCAGCGTATGGCCTCTGAGGATCTCCTGCCTATTATCAAGCAGGATTTCCTGCGGATTACCCAATCCCTTTCATTTTTACGTCCTGCTTTTGCAGGATGACGTAGAAAGGGCTCTAAGGGCGTTCCCGCATACAGCTGAGTATTGCTCTCGGTATTACTACCGAGACAGGCAGCTACAATACTACCTTAGGACCGTCATAGTTACGGCCGCCGTTTACTGGGGCTTCGGTTCGGAGCTTCTCCCTAAAGGGATAACCCCTCCCCTTAACCTTCCAGCACCGGGCAGGTGTCAGTCCCTATACGTCCTCTTTCGAGTTCGCAGAGACCTGTGTTTTTGCTAAACAGTCCCGAGAGCCTCTTTGCTGCGACCCCAGAAAGCTCCCTCCGCAAGGGAGTTCACCATCCAGGGCACCCCTTCTCCCGAAGTTACGGGGCCAATTTGCCGAGTTCCTCAACCAGGGTTCTCTCGAGGCCCTTCCCGCTTTTACGGGCGCCTACCTGTGTCGGTTTCCGGTACGAGCAGTTAGATAACTCACCCTAACAGCTATTTCTCGGCGGTATGGCGTTTGCCCCTTCGGCTTGGCCGTAGCCGCGCCTCCCCATCACGCCTCCCCTCCCAAAAGGGAGAGTACACGCTTGGACCGGGAACTACCACCACCCGGCAGGCATAGCCTCCCGCGTCACTGCGGGTTGATAACGCTATCTAACTGGTAGCCGAATATTAACGGCTCCTCCATCCCCTACGCCAATTACGGCCTCGGGTTAGGTTCTCGACTAACCCTGGGCGGATTAACCTTCCCCAGGAAACCTAAGGCTTTCGGGCCTCCGGTTTCTCGCCGGAGTTTTCGCTACTCATCCCGACATACTCACTTCCATGCAGTCCAGCAGACCTCACGATCCACCTTCAGCCCGCATGGAACGCTCCCCTACCGCTGCTGATCTCCGCAGAGACCAGCAACCCGCAGCTTCGGCACTGAGCTTGAGCCCCGATCATTTTCGGCGCAGAACCACTCGACCGGTGAGCTGTTACGCACTCTTTAAATGATGGCTGCCTCTAAGCCAACATCCCGGTTGTTTAAGCAGCTCCACATCCTTTACCACTTAGCTCAGATTTAGGGGCCTTAGCTGGCGATCTGGGCTGTTTCCCTCTCGACCGTGAAGCTTATCCCCCACGGTCTAACTCCCGCACTTAACCTTACGGTATTCGGAGTTTGGTTGGGTTTGGTAGGCTGGTAGGCCCCCTAGCCCACCCAGTATCTCTACCCCCGTAAGGAAACATGCGAGGCTAGCCCTAAAGCTATTTCGGGGAGAACCAGCTATCACCAGGCTTGATTGGCCTTTCACCCCTACCCACAGGTCATCCGAGCCGTTTTCAACCGACACCGGTTCGGGCCTCCACCCCGATTTCTCGGGGCTTCACCCTGCCCATGGGTAGATCGCCTGGCTTCGGGTCTATCGCCACCGACTAAACGCCCTATTAGGACTCGGTTTCCCTGAGCCTGCGCCCGCAGTAGCGGACTTAAGCTCGCCGATGACGATAACTCGCCGGGCCATTCTGCAAAAGGTACGCTGTCACCCAAGTTATGGAAACCCATAACTTAGGCTCCAACCGCTGTGTAGGCCTACGGTTTCAGGTTCTATTTCACTCCCCTCCCGGGGTTCTTTTCACCTTTCCCTCACGGTACTTGTGCACTATCGGTCAGCAGGTAGTATTTAGCCTTATCCTGTGGTCAGGACAAATTCCCACAGGGTTCCACGTGCCCCGTGGTACTCGGGAAATAAGTCCAGGAAGTCCTATCCTTTTTGCATACGGGGCTATCACCCTCTATGGCTGGCCTTTCCAGGCCATTCTGCTAAGGATAAGATTTGTAACTTCCCGGCTGTCCTGCATAACAGCCCGACTTACTCCCACGACCCCGCATAGGCAACGGATGCAGCCTTTAACACCTATGCGGTTTAGGCTCTTCCCGGTTCGCTCGCCGCTACTAAGGGAATCCCATTCGGTTTCTTTTCCTCAGGGTACTGAGATGTTTCACTTCCCCTGGTTCGCCTCCTTGCCCTATGTGTTCAGGCAAGGATACCTGCCCATTACGGCAGGTGGGTTTCCCCATTCGGGAATCCCCGGATCATAGCCTGTTTGCGGCTCCCCGAGGCTTATCGCAGCTTACCACGCCCTTCATCGCCTCCTGCTGCCAAGGCATCCCCCGTAGGCCCTTGGTAGCTTAACCAAATTCTCCTAGCGAGAACCCTTGCGATTCTCTAAAGACCTAATTGTCAAAGATCAGAAAATCTCTTTCTGGTGGGCCCAAGTGGGTTTGAACCACTGACCCCCGCGTTATCAGCACGGTGCTCTGCCTACTGAGCTATGGGCCCGTAGTATTTATAAAGAATGAAGCATGGAGCATGGAGAATGAAGGACTTTTACTTTTTCTCTTTTTGTTTCCCATTTCTCCATTACTCTCGTTGATATGCAATGCATTTCTGACATATCCCCTTTTCTTAAAATTAGAAAATATTCCTTCATGCTCCCTTCTTCCTTCTCCATCCTTATCTAATGGAGATGAGGGGATTTGAACCCCTGACCCGTCGCGTCCTGCTCCCAATAGGGGCTTCGCCCCTCTTGCGCTCGCTTTCGCTCGCTGTCACCCCGCCGACATCCTGTCGGCGCGCTTCGCTGCGAGCTTCGCTCTTGCTTCGCTTTAAGGGGGATACTCCCCCTTAACAACCCCCTGGGGTCAGGGCTATTGCTGAAATTTTCCGCCACTACTTATCCGCTCTATCCATTTCTTATCTAATGGAGATGAGGGGATTTGAACCCCTGACCCCCTGCGTGCAAAGCAGGTGCTCTCCCAGCTGAGCTACATCCCCAGATATGGAGACTATCCCCTAATCTCTAAAATATAAACCAAGTCTCGGAGGGAAGACCCATTTACTGTCTTTAGCAGGCGTCTGGGAACTATTTCCCTTTACCTTTCTATATAAAAATAGAAAGGAGGTGATCCAGCCGCACGTTCCCGTACGGCTACCTTGTTACGACTTAGCGCCAGTCACCAGGTTCACCTTGGTCCCAAACGAGTTGGGGCTTCGGGTGCCCCCGGCTCCCATCGCTTGACGGGCGGTGTGTACAAGGCCCGGGAACGTATTCACCCCACCGTGACTTATATGGGGTTACTACTGATTCCAGCTTCATGGAGTCGAGTTGCAGACTCCAATCCGAACTGGGACCGGCTTTTTGGGATTGGCTCCACCTCGCGGTTTCGCGACCCTTTGTACCGGCCATTGTAACACGTGTGTCGCCCAGGACGTAAGGGCCACACTGACTTGACGTCATCCCCACCTTCCTCCCCGTTGTCCGGGGCAGTCCCCTTAGAGTGCTTCCGCTACAAGAGCGAAGTGGCAACTAAGGGCGGTGGTTGCGCTCGTTGCGGGACTTAACCCAACACCTCACGGCACGAGCTGACGACAGCCGTGCAGCACCTGTGCTAGCTCCCCGGAAAACCGGGGTCCATCCCCTTTCGGTTCAGTACCACTAGCATGTCAAGCCCTGGTAAGGTTCCTCGCGTATCGTCGAATTAAACCACATGTTCCACCAGTTGTGCGGGCCCCCGTCAATTCCTTTGAGTTTTAGCCTTGCGGCCGTAGTCCCCAGGCGGCGGACTTAACGCGTTAGCTACGGCACTCCCGGTAAACCGGAAACACCTAGTCCGCATCGTTTACAGCTAGGACTACCAGGGTATCTAATCCTGTTTGCTCCCCTAGCTTTCGTGCCTCAGCGTCAGGTACCGTCCAGAGAGCCGCCTTCGCCACTGGTGTTCCTGCCGATATCTAAGGATTTCACCCCTACACCGGCAGTTCCGCTCTCCTCTCCGGTCCTCAAGCCTGACAGTTTCAGACGCAGTCTTTCGGTTGAGCCGAAAGATTTCACATCTGACTTATCAGGCCGCCTACACACCCTTTACGCCCAGTAAATCCGAGTAACGCTCGCCACCTCCGTATTACCGCGGCTGCTGGCACGGAGTTAGCCGTGGCTTCTTCTGCAGGTACCGTCAGACTTATCCCCTATTCAGGGATAAGCTTTCTTCCCTGCTGAAAGGAGTTTACAACCCGAAGGCCTTCATCCTCCACGCGGCGTCGCATAGTCAGGGTTTCCCCCATTGCTAAATATTCTCGACTGCAGCCTCCCGTAGGAGTCCGGGCAGTGTCTCAGTCCCGGTGTGGCTGACCACCCTCTCAGGCCAGCTACCCGTCTTAGGCTTGGTAGGCCGTTACCCTACCAACTACCTGATAGGACGCAGGCCCATCCCAAAGCGGCAGGTCCAGTTTCCCGGATCCCCACCTTTATCCCAACGAGCCGAAGCCCATCAGGACACATGGGGCATTACCTCCGCTTTCGCGAAGCTATTCCCCTCTTTGGGGCAGGTTACCTACGCGTTACTCACCCTTTTGCCGCTATCCTGCTCAGGGCAAGCCCCAGACAGGATCGCTCGACTTGCATGCCTTATCCACGCCGCCAGCGTTCACTCTGAGCCAGGATCAAACCCTCCAAAAGACTTGGTATTCTTCTGGCTCAAATCTCTTTCATTTCTGACGGAGATTTTCTGACCAAATTGTCACAGAACACAAAATTTTTCAGGGAATTAAAAGAACACTTTCACAGAGACAAGTTTTAATTATAGATATCCAGCAAACAAAGTCAAGAGATTTTTTAGAAAAATTTTATCTCTTGACCCACTGGAACTTACGACGCGCACCTCTCTGTCCGTATTTCTTTCTCTCTTTAGAGCGAGAGTCGCGCGTAAGGAATCCTGCCTCCCGAAGCGCAGGCCTCAATGTCTCATCAAAGGCCACTAGCGCCCGAGATATTCCTAACCTCAATGCCTCGGCCTGTCCCTTTACGCCTCCGCCTTGGATATTCGCCTTTATGTCAAAATCCTTTTCTTTATTCAATAAAGACAATGGCTGTTTAACAGTTATCTGCAAGGCCTCTATCGGGAAATATTCAGTATAGTCTTTGCCATTTACTTTTATCCTGCCACTTCCCTGAGTAAGGAATACCCTTGCCACAGCAGTCTTCCTCTTGCCAACCGCATGATATATATTCTTTTCTGCTACTGCCATATTACACCTCTAAAATCTCTGGTTTCTGGGCAACATGCTCGTGTTCTGGCCCAGAAAATACCTTCAACTTTTTAAACATCGCCCTGCCAAGCCTTCCCTTTGGGAGCATACCCCATACTGCATGGCGAATTACATGATTGGGATTCTTCTTTATCATATCCTTAAATAGGGCTTCTTTTAGACCATCTGGATAACCAGAATACCTCTGATAGACCTTTTGTTCTGCCTTTCTCCCAGTAACAACAACATCCTTTGCATTTATTACGATAACATAATCACCACAGTCTATATGTGGTGTCCAATCTGGTTTATGCTTACCCCTCAGGATAGTGGCTATTCTGCTAGCAAGCCTGCCAAGTGTCTTCCCCTTAGCATCTACAAGATACCACTTTCTCTCAACATCCTCTTTTTTCTTCATAAAAGTCTTTTTCATCTACTCCTCCACAAAATTAAGCAAACACGACAGATGCGTATTATATTAAAAAACAAATCGTAATGTCAAGGGATTTTATCTATTTTTCCTAAAAATAATTCCTGCAAGACCTAGCAAAAAGAGACCACTACTAACAGGCTCTGGGACCATAGAATTCAGCGGACTAGTTGGGGCACGGAATTCGTTCATGGGCGTTAAAGAAATATCATCAAAATAAAAATCCTCACCAGAATAAAACAAAGAGTCCCTAACCACTCTAATCGATAAATTTCTGGGAGTGGTAAATCTAAACACACCATAGACAAATTGCCAACCGAGGGCCTGTTTATCTACTATAATATTATCGTTCGTGGGTTCATTATTATTATCAAGCACCGCCAAATCATTTAAGTCGAGATACATTCCACCGGAAATAGGATAATCTTTATAAAAGAAACCACTTATAACATATGTGCCGGCATCGACATGTAGCACATTGTTTATATTATAGCTGTTGGTTGCTGCGACCCCCCAGTGTCCTGATGGATTGTAGACCTTCATATGCATCTTAAATGAATAATTTCCACCTATTCTTTCTGATGAAGAAACACCAAGGCTTGCCATCCACCCTGGAAACAATGACCAAGGATATGTGCTCCCCAGTTCTGCTCCACCATTATATATAACACTCCAATTTCCATCGATATTCTGCGGATCAATGTTAGTAATTACCCCGGTTTCCAATTTATACACAGCAGCAAAGGCATCTATAGAAAAAAAGGATAACAGCAAAACCACTCCAACCAACAGCATCCTACGCATTTCAAACCTCCTTGTACGTTAAAGCGTATAAAATTTTTTTGAAATTTAATATTATCACTTCTAAAACATAAATCAACCCTAAAATGCAAAAATATATATAGCCTATAGAGAAAGGAGTAATGACTTATCTCAGTAGCCCAAACGGATCTCTTTATAGCAACTATAACCAGTTTTATCTCAAGCCTTAAGGGTAAAATATATGTACGCAGTGGCCATCGCGTCGGTCTCTGCCCAATGAAACCTATCGAACTTAAATCCAAGGGAGCGCGCCACGAATTCCAGTTTATAGGAAGGCAAGCGTAATCTATCCCTGGCAAGGGTCAGCACATCCAGGACAGGATTCTCTAGGATAGCAAATCCACAGGAGAGTAATTCATTGTTTATGAAGCCTATATCAAACGAGACATTGTATCCCGCAATAACTGCACCCTCGACGAATGCCAGAAATTCCTTAGCTATCTCACAAAAACTATAGGCGCTTGCGACCATTGCATTGCTCAGGCCGTGTATCCGCGTCAGTTTATAAGGGATAGCTTTATTCGGGCGAATCAAACGAACAAATCGCTCCCTCAATCTGCCATACGGCGTAAACTTTAATGCCGCCAATTCGCAGATAGAATTAGTTGCGGACTTCAGGCCAGTCGTCTCCACATCAACAAAACAGATAGGCCTTACTTGCGCCTCGTCCCTATCCATAGTTTCTTCTCTGCCAAGACCTTATTGGCCTTCATAGACTGGCCCACGGCAATAATAGTATAGGCGTTTGAATTCGTCGTTAGAAAACGGGCCAAGCCCAATTCTGATTCCGGCAAGAAGTTTACTATCTTGCCTATACCCAGGAATTCATTGCCATAAGGCCTGCCGGACAAAAGGGCATTGGCACTGCTTGGAGAGAATCCCACTGCCAGCAACGTCGGTTTTAGGGCGGTATTCAGATTGACCTTGCACTGAAGGTCCTGTTGGGGCGAAAGGTGCAGGCAATAGAGTCTGCACTTACCAAAAGGGGTGGCATTTCTTATCCTCAACTTAAGTTCATTGTCTTTCACATAGATCCAATTCAGATCTATATAACCTGAGGAATCCGACCAAATAGGAGTAGAGAATGGTTCCCACTTTCCATCAGAGAAAAAGCTAACCTCAATAGCCTGGTTAGGACCGGCTTCTAAGACCAGCCTATAATATCCCTGCCGAATACCATCGCTTCCATCCCAGAAGAGGGTGCAGATTTCTCCCTGTGTGGAACTCTCCAGGAAGCCGCTCTGCTCAGACCATCCTGAATGGTGATTGCCAAACGGAAAGAGGTCTAATCCCCATACCACCAGCCTGGACATAATCAGGGATACATCTTCCTTGGAGAGAAATCCTCCTCTGCCATCAGAGATATTGAACAGCTCTCCAAAAGAAACGACTGGTCGGTTGAAAAACTTACCCTCAATCTCGGAGTCAATCCTTCCTCCTGGCAGGTAATCTCCGATATCATCCTCCCTCATCCAATTATCAAAATTCCCATTGCCGCTATTGTCCTGATTGTCATACAGGTCTCTCAATAAAAAGGAAAATGATTTAGGAGAGGTCAGATCAACTGCGTCGACAATACCGCCCTCGCTATCCTTTAACATCAATACCCCTGAAGATGGTATCATATCAAGGCCAGCCTCCAAGGGAAAAGAGATGTCCAGGGAGACCATATCAGCAGGACTGACATCTGTAAACACATCCTCAACAGAGATATTATTGTTCATAACGCCATCGCAGGAATCAAAGGCATCCATAGCAAGTATGCGACACGAACCGGCCTCAATGATAGTGCCCTGAGGGATAAAGAGTGGGAATCCTTCCTTGTCCTGAATATCGACAGACCAGCCACCTACATCGACATCTTCCTCTGTAATATTGCAGATCTCTATAAACTCTGTATCAGGCTCCTGGGAAAGCACAATACCAGAAAACCAACACACCGTACCATCGGCCTCATTGTTTTGAATCTTTACCCTCAAGCTACCATCGTAGATAGTAACCGGAAAGCCCAGCCACGTATGACTGTGCATATGATTCTCCGACGTCCAGCCAACATCCACATCCCCTACCACATCCTCCTCTGACCTGCCCAGCACCTGCACATAAAAATTACCCTTCGGCAGGTCGGAAAACTCCCATATCCCTTCACCTGATTTACCTGATCCTGCATCAGAATTCCTGTAGCCACCGCTATCTGCGATCCAGCTACCCGCTGAAACCAGAGTCGCATCGCCAGCGCTCAGACTTATCTTGGGATTGGAATAGACAGCACGGATCCTGATGCCCTCTATCCCATAGACAGGTCTGTCAGATGCATCACCTCCGCTGGAAGGCACCAATTCGATATGGGAAAAATAGGCACGCTTTTCCTGGCTGTCTTTAGGGAATCGAATCTCCACCCGCAGGATACCGTCTGAATCCACATATACCGTTGAACCAGAGAGGGCATCGCCCGAATGCACATTCAATCTAGTCGCTCCATTGACCCTTACATCCCCTATATACTGGCCATCCTGACTCCCATAGATGTAACAATAGTACTGCCCTGGAGCTACTCCCTTCCATTCCCAATATTCCCATTCACCAGAGGCTGTACCGTTTATGAAGACCGTGCCAAACTGTCTCCAGGAAGGGGCATCTTCACTCCTGTAGGCCTTATACACATAAGATTTCGCAAACAGAGAAGAACGTCGAAAGTCCCTATCGCAAAAATCCCTTATATTGGCCGCCTTCTGCCAGGCAGAGGAAACCCCTGCCTTCAATAATTCACCAGCCAGGTCAATCGTGGAGAGGTAATTCAGGTTTACCTTGGGCATACCATTTGCGTCCAGATCCGATCCCCCTGAAGAGGCGGTAAAATAACGCATCAAGGTACGGGAATCCTGCGGTGAAATATCAGGGACAAAGCGATTAATCATATCTATGGTCAACAAGGCCCTATCATCTCCCCTCAGAAAAGGATAAGAAAATTCCTCTACTTCATCAACGCCCTCCCTCAATTCGTCCACCATACCGTCTTTGTTATTGTCCAGTCCATCGTGCTCAAAGAGAAAGTTATTTCCGTTATCGTCCTTATAGGCCTGACCCCATCCCCTATCATCGCCTTTTAGAAAGGCCACTAATTCCCCTGCCACCTCGGCATAACGTCTGGAAAGTTCCCCTCTCGAAATCAGATATGAAAAGGCTCGAGAGGTATCGAAGACCGGACAGTTGAGATTCACTTTCCCTGAATTATCCTGAACCAGCACAGCGGCGCGCACATCATCGCCCAGATAGATCCACCTCGCATCCTTTACGCCATCTCCATCGACATCCACACTGGAACCAGTGAAATCCCTGATAAAGGTATCGTCTATGCCATCTACGCCGAGATTCGAATCAGACTTGAGCAAGGCCATAGCATAGTTAGCTGCAGATTCAGCAGCGTATCTGGCCTTGATAGTATGCATAAATATGCGGGCAGACCTGGCCTCAAACTGCATACCAAACAGGTAGGCCAGGGCCATTAACAGACCTATACTAACTATAGAGATGACAACGACAACAGCAACTCCATCGCGACTCCGAAATAAACGCCTTAACCTGTTGTACGGAAGAGCGCCCAATCTCCCTCCTGCATTTTATAATCCTTGCCCTCCAGTCTGAGTTTTCCTGCCTGACGGACCGCAGAAAGCGACCCCATCTCCACCAGAACATCATAGGGAACTATCTCTGCCCGCACAAAACCCCTGGCAATGTCGCTATGGATAATCCCAGCACATTCAACCGCGGTCTGACCAATTCTAAACATCCAGGCATGAGAATCTTTTGTTCCAGCAGTAAAGAATATCGCCCGTCCAAATTTATGCCACCAAAACTCAGGCAAGGAATTTATATCCGCATCCTCTTCCAAAATTAGAGAAGGCCTCGTCGTATAAAGGGGATACTCCTTGAGTCGATTCAACCCCGCCTCATCTATCTGGCCATCCTCAAAGGCCTCATATAGAAACATCTCAGCTTCTAGAGCCGACATAGCCTTCTCAAAAAGCTCCTGGTCAGCACCAGCTCCATCAGAGAGCTTTCTATCAATAAAATCCATATCTTCTACTATAATATCAAACCTGGCCGCATTCGAACAAATAATTCCCTCGCAGTCCTTCATCCTGTCCTTGCCCAAAAAGAACACGCTCGCAGGGACAATCTCTTTCGACTTAAACATTTGCTGCAAGACCTTCAACCGCTTATCCGGTATCTTGACCTTATTGGTCGGGAAATTCGGTAAACCAATTATCGCTATATTCATTGCTCTCCTCTCATTCAATCCAGCTCCACAAACCTCTTTTTGCCAATCCTCATAATCCCTTTTACCCCTGGTTCCAATGTAAAAAACGGATCAGATATTCGCTTCCCATTCAACTGCACACCCCCCTGCTGTATCAATCTCCGAGCCTCGTTCTTGCTAGAAACCAATCCATTATCGACCAGGAAATCTATCAACCGCTGGGGAGTATCAATTACAAAACGAGGTGCAGATTCAGGCCTCTGTCTCCTAGAAAAGACCCTTTCAAACTCTTCCCTTTCTTTTCTGGCAATATCCTCAGAATAAAACCTGGCCACCATCTCCTGGGCCAGTCTAAGCTTGGCCTCCTTGGGATGCATCTGTCTAACTTCATTCAGGTCGTAATCAGTCAACAGCTCATAATACCTATACATCAAATCATCCGATATAGACATTATCTTTCCAAATATCTCTCTGGGCGGCTCTGTAATTCCCACATAGTTACCCAGGGACTTAGACATCTTATTTACCCCGTCCAGACCCTCTAAGAGAGGCATAGTCAATATAATCTGAGGCCTCTGGCCAAATGCCTCCTGCAATGCCCTGCCCACCAGCAGGTTAAATTTCTGATCCGTTCCCCCTATTTCGACATCCGCCTTCACCATCACCGAATCATATCCCTGTATCAATGGATATAGCAATTCCAATATCGTAATAGGCAGACCCGAGGAAAATCGTTTTGAAAAGTCGTCTCGCTCAAGGAGACGGGCCACCGTATAATTAACCGCTATTCTAGAGAAATCAGAAAGACTCATCCCCTCATACCAGGAACTATTAAACATTATCTCTGTCTTATTGGGATCGAGTATCTTAAAGGCCTGTTCTGTATATGTCCTAGCATTCTCCTCTATCTGTTCTTTAGAGAGCGGTTTGCGAAGTTCGTTCCTGCCGGTAGGATCCCCTATGCGGGCCGTAAAATCGCCCACAAGGAACACCACCTTATGCCCAAGTTCCTGAAACTGCCTCAACTTATACAGCAATACAGTATGGCCAAGGTGTATATCCGGCGCAGTGGGATCGAATCCCGCCTTTATACGCAGGCTGCGGCCTTCTTGCAATCTCTCGACTAGCTCCCTTTCAGGGATAATCTCTACCGCCCCCCGCCTTATCAGTTTCAATTGCTCATCCACCGATTTCACTCTTTGCCCCCTGTACTGCAGCTACCTTTATTCCAAATCTATCCGCGGAACGCAGGAACCTGGACCTATCCAGGATAATCGTCCTACCCGCCTCAACCGCCAATACAGTCGCCCTGGCCATCAGCATAACCTTAAGCGTATTAATCCCAACCACAGGCACATCAAAACGCAGATCCTGGTGCGGTTTGCTCATCTTGACAACCACGGCACCCGATGCCAATGCCCCGCCCCGTATAATACAGCGATTCGTGCCTTCGAACGCCTCAACCGCCAGGACTGTCCTGTCCTTGACCACAACCGTCTGACCTATATCCAGCTGTCCCATCTGCTTGGCTATATCCCGCCCAAAGTATATGTCCATCCACTCGTCTTCTTGAGGAGATAGGGCCGAGAGCGTACCGACCCTCGGTATATACTCATCCATAAAAGAGGTCGAAGAAATAAACTCAACCCCCTCCTGCTCTATTCTATTTATTATAGCCGTAAAGACCGTATCAGCGCGTCTATCCTTTATCTTCTCGAGGAGCTCTTTTATCTCGACATCCAAAAATATCCTAGGATCAAATATCGTAAATGGATTTATCTGACCTGCCATCACCATCTGTCTGAGCTCGTACTTTCGAATCGCAGACAAAAGCCGTGAAAACTCCCTCACCTCAAACCAGAGCAGTTTATCCACATATCTCCTTATAGAGGATGAGGTATTGCCCTTTATGGCAAAACAGATTATCTTTATACCCCTACGCCTTGCAGATTCAGCCCAGAGGATGGGAAATCGTCCACTGCCTGCAATCAATCCAATACGCTTTTGCTCCGACATATGCCGCGTGTAGAAGTGGTTATAAAGTCCAGTATCATCTGGACATACTTATTATTAGGGAAGGCCTCAAGGACAAGCTCCCTTGCCCTCTCTCTCGTATGACCAGACATAAATAATATATCAAAACTGCGGTGGATAACCCGTATATCCTCCGATGAGAAACCCGCCCTTCTAAGTCCAACCTTGTTTATGGAAAATATCCTTGCCGGATGGCCATCCACCATAGCAAAGGGCGGCACATCCTGCACGACTTTAGAACAGCCCCCCAGGATTGCAAAATCGCCTATCTTGACAAACTGATGTATCGCCGTAAGCCCTCCGATAACCACATTATCGCCTACCTCAACATGACCCGCCAGAGTACCTACATTCGCTATAATACAATTATTCCCTACCCTACAGTCGTGGGCAATATGCACATAGGCCATAAGCAAGTTACCATCCCCTATAACAGTCTTTCCGGTAGCAGTGGTGCCAGGATTTATCATAACATATTCACGGATGATATTATCTCTTCCTATAATCAGGTAGGTCTCTTCTCCTGAAAACTTTAGATCCTGAGGGATATTTCCAATGGCCGCGCCTGTAAATATCCTTGTGCCCTCACCTATCTCAGTGCGGCCGCTAATGTGCACGTGAGGTCCAAGTTTGACTCGGTCTTTTAGTACCACAAAATCTTCAATAACCGCATACGGACCTATCTCCACATCGACCCCTATATAGGCCTTCTCTGAGACGATTGCTGTTGAATGAATCTGCGTGCCCATTCCTTACGCTAATCGACTATGGCAAACATAAGCTCGGCCTCTGCGACCACATTACCATCAACACGAGCATAGCCCTGTATCTGTCCGGTGCGGGAACGAATACGGGTAACCACGACCTCCATCTCAAGCGTATCTCCAGGCAAGACCGGCCGTCTAAACTTTACATTATTTATACCCATAAAGTAGGCTAGCTTCCCTTTATGCCTTGGATTGGACAACATAAGTACGCCTGCTACCTGAGCCATAGCCTCTATAATAAGCACTCCCGGCATTACCGGCCTTCCAGGGAAATGCCCTACAAAGAAGTATTCGTTCATTGTAACGCTTTTAACGCCTACAGCGCGCTTGCCTTCCTCCATCTCTACGATTCTGTCCACCAGTAGAAAAGGATACCTGTGAGGCAATATCTTCATTATATCCGTTACCTCCAAGACATCCAGTCCCCTGGGGTCAAAATCCGTCACTGATTTCAAGGCGGCCTGCTCGGCCCTCTCTTTTTGACGGAATATCTTTTCTACCAGTTTTATATTCACATAATGGCCGCTCTTTATTGCGATTATATGGGCCTTAAGCCCTGTGCCCAGGAGAGAGATATCACCTATCAGGTCCAATATCTTATGCCTGACAAACTCGTTCTCAAAGCGCAGTTTATTCTCCTTAATACCCGTCTGGCTGATAACCAGGGTATTGGTATAGTCTGCGCCCTTACCCAGCCCCATCTTGCGTAGTTCCTCTGCCTCCTTTTCCAGACAAAACGTCCTGCCAGGGGCAATCTCCTCAACGAACGTCTCAGGGGTCAGCTCTATAGACATATACTGACTGCCAACAAAGGTGTCCGGATAAGACAGCGTATAAGAAATCTTAAGCCCATTATAAGGCAGGGCAACAATGCTTATACCATTGCCATTATCCACAAACACAGGCTCCTTTAAGGCAAACTCCTGACGCCTGGCAGACTGTTCAACTACACCTGCATCCTTTATAAGGTCAACAAACGCCTGAGTACTTCCGTCAAGCCCAGGGACCTCTATCCCCTCCATCTTTACCAGGAGATTATCAATACCTAGCCCATAAACAGCCGACATAAGGTGCTCAATCGTATGCACCTCTATCCCATCCTTGGATAAGGCCGTTCTCCTCGGGGCCTTCTGATAATCAAGAACATAATCTATACGGGCCGGAATCTTTACCGATGGATCAACATCCATCCTGACAAAATTTATACCACTATTTTCTGGAGCTGGCTCTAGTGTAAGCCTTATGCGCTCCCCACTATGTAGACCAACCCCCTCTATAGAAACCGCCTTACTGATAGTATGTTGATTTGCCATAAATCACTTACTCCTCTTTTTCCCTTCCGAAGACAATTTCTCTTCCAGTTCCTGGACCCTTCGAATAAGCCGCTCCACGGTCTTCTTCATATCAGGCAGGGAAGGGATAGAGGCAATTATGCGCTTTGTGATACTTATTGGACGCGCAGGAGATCCCAGGACAACAGTACCAGGCGGAACCGACTTTGTGACACCTGACTGAGCCCCTACAATAGAACCATCGCCAATAGATATGTGCCCGACCACACCGGCCTGACCAGCCAAAATAACCCCTTTACCTATAATCGTACTTCCAGATATACCGGCCTGGGCAACAATTATAGAATTCTCTCCTATAACCACATTGTGGGCAATCTGCACAAGATTGTCTATCTTGGTCCCCCTGCCTATGATCGTCTTATCAAAACGCGCCCTATCTATGGTAACATTTGCCCCTATCTCCACATCGTCTTCAATAACTACCGTGCCAATCTGGGGTATCCGGTGATGCACGCCCTTAACAGTAGCAAAACCAAATCCATCACTACCTATCACCGTTCCGCTATGTATAATCACCCTATTTCCAATAGATATGCGCTCGCGTATAGAGACGTTGGGGTAGATAAGACAGTCACTGCCTATCTTGGTGTCATGGCCTATATAAGTGCCGGCATAGATGATAGTATTGTCGCCAATCTCAACACCCTTTTCAATAATTACGTAGGCCCCAATAGCAACATTCTTCCCCAGAACGACATCCTTGCCAATAATCGCCGTCGGGTGAACCCCTTTGGGGTGGTCGACCTCTTGAGGGAACCAATACTCTACCAGCTTTGCAAAGGCAAGAGACGGATTATCGGTAAGAATAAACGTCTTATCAATGCCCTGGGGGATATTCATATCAGGAGAGGTAATTATCACAGAGGCCTGAGTAGATTCTAACAATTGAATGTACTTTTGATTGGCTAGAAAGGTAACATCACCTTTGGTTGCCTCCTTAATTCCTGATATTCCGGTAACCGTCACATCCGGATTCCCTATCACCTTACCCGAAACAATCTCTGCTATCTCTTCAGCCTTTATCTGGCGAGGCAGAACTTCACTACCGACCATAATAAAACCCCTCAATTGTTAGCAAATACAGATATCGATTACTTCTTTGATTTCTTGTATTCCTCATTAAGCTTCTTTACCATTATCTCAGTCAAGTCACTGTCGTCTTTAGAATACAACAACATATCACCATTCAATATCAAATCATAGCCATTTTCCTTGGCATAATTCGTAATGATGGGCTTGATATCCTTCAATATCTCTTGCATATATTTTTCTCTCTCCGTATTTATCGTGCGCATACTCTCAACCATATAATTCCGCAATTCCATCTGCTTTTCCCTCAACTCCTTCAGCTTCTTCTCCTTCTCCTCCTTACTCACCACCTCAAGGCTGGCCTGAATCTTCTCTATCTCTTTCTGTAGGGCATCCTTTTTGGCCTGTATCTTTTGGGCCTTTTCATTTAATTGCTTATCATAATCTATGGTCTTCTGATATGTATCGAAAACCTTCCTAAGATAAATCACTCCTATCTTCGGAGAAGAATCACCAGCAAACAAGTAAGCAGAACCCACAACCATCATCAACGCCAAAAATGCAGCTATCCTTTTCATAGCGCCTCCTTTTGCTATCCTAAATCTCAAACCCAACAATTTAAAGAGTAATTTTAGCACAAGATTAAGATATTAACCAGCTAAAAACCCTGGGACACACTAAAGTGGAACCTGCCACGCTTTTTATCAGTACCTGGTTCTTCCTTTAGAGGATAGCCGTAATCCAGTTTCATTGGACCTATAGGTGTTTTAATCCTAACCCCCAACCCAACGCTGTAATACAATTCATCCGATAAAAAGTCTCCCAGATCCTCCCAGACATTACCAAAATCAAAGAACCCTGCCAGCTTCACATATTCCAGCACAGGGACAGTGTACTCTATATTGCCAACGAGCATAGACTCTCCTCCAACAGGATCGCCTGTATTGGCATCCAAGGGACTTACCTTCCTCTCCCTATAACCCCTTATCGTATAGGCGCCTCCTGCAAAAAACCTCTCGTAGATAGGCACCCAATCAGAATCACCGTAATTGTCCTCAAGGCCAACCCTTAACCTGAAGGACAAGACGTTATCCTCACCAATAAAAGGCATATAGTACCTGGCGTCCACAAAGAATCTATAGAAATCCTTATCCCCAGATAACAGCCCCCCTGCAAGGTCTCCTGATAGGCTTAAGTAATAACCCTCTTTAGGTGCGGCATAATTGTCGCGATGGTCGTTTACCCACTTTACGCCCAAGGTATGGACATTATTCTTCCCCTCTTCTCTCTTTAGATCATTGCTAGCAGAATCAGAGACATCCGTGATATCTACCTGCTCAAACCTCAGGTTTCCATCAATCCTGGTGTACTCCCCTAGTTCCCGTCCAAGCCTCAAGTTAAGGCCTTTTCTCTCCTCGTCATAACCATATCCCACATCCGTCTCCCGGTCGTGTGAAGACTTATAGAGATCAAAGCCAGCCGAAATCGGCCTGTCCATAAGCCATGGCTCGGTAAAACTAAGGGCATAGTCCTCCTTATCCGAGCCCTTCTCGTACATAACGCTCAACTTCTGCCCCCCGCCGGTAAAGGTAGGCCACCTAGTAATATCGAAATTGTTCTGGGAAACCCTAACAAATCCGACGAACTTGTCCACTGTGCTATAACCGGCGCCGAACGAAAACTCACCCGTCTGGGCCTCTTTCACCTTTATTATCAGGTCCTTCCTATCTGGATCCTCAGTATCCCTTATGTCGTAGTTCACCTCTTCAAAATAACCCAGATTCATAAGCCTCTGCAGGCTCCTGCGCAGTTTCCTGCCGTCAAATCTATCTCCTGGGTATATTCTAATCTCCCTCCTTATCACCTTATCCTTGGTCTTGACATTGCCCTCGATTATCACCTCATTCACATAGGCTATCTTGCCCTCCTGGACCTGGAACAACAGGTCGATAGTTCCAGTGCTGGAATCAAGAGAAGGCAGAGGCACCACCCTGGCAAATATGTAACCGTCTTCAAAGTATCTGTCCCTAATCCTGCTCGCAGATTCCTCCACCTTCGACGGATTATACACATCCCCAATCTTCACCTTAACCCTGGAGAGCAGCTCCTGCTTTGAGAACACCTCATTGCCCTCTATATCGATAGAACCTATTCTGTACTGTTTGCCCTCCTTTATGAATATTGTAACCACCTTCTGGCCTGGTTTTCGCCAATCTGAGATATCGTAAGAGACATCCACATCTAGAAATCCCTGGTTTATATAAAAGTCTTTTATCCTCTCTACATCCAGGCGCAGCCTTTCCTCATTCAACGCCCCGATGTTAAACAGCCAGGCCTTTTTTGTCTCCATCAATTTCAATATCCTGGAACGCTTTATGCGGTGATTACCCTTAACAACTATCCTCACCACCCTTTGGCGCTGGCCTTCTTTTATCTCTATGTAGAGATCACGCTCCCTATCCACAGGCGGACCAAAACGGTAAGAGACCTCAACCGGATAACCTTTCTCAGTATAGAGCTCCTTTATCGCCGCAATAGCATCCTTCAACTTTCTCTCATCCAAAAATTGGCCCCTCTCCAGCTCAAGCTTCTCTAATATCTTTTTCTTTGGAATACGGCGATTGCCCTCAATTACAATCCTTCCGAGGACCGGACGCTCCTTGACCTTCACCTGCAACCTTATCCCATCAGAGATCTCCTCTGGATATATTTGGACATCTGAAAAGTAGCCCGTCGCATAAAGGGACTTTATATCCTTGGCAACCACCTGTTCAGAATATACCGAACCTATGCGCATACGCATACGGTTCAGGATAGATTCATCGCTTATCGTCTCATTTCCGGTTATCTTTATCGCTCGTATTACCTTACCTTCCTGGGCCAGGCCAGTTCCCTCAAAACCAGTCAACAGGACCCCAATCAGAGCCAACAGAGTCACCATCCCAATAATCATTCGTCTCATATTACCCCCCTTATATTATCCCGGATTATGCATTTTAAATAACTCAAAAGTCAAATCTCAAAAGTCAAAACCACAGCTTAAAACTTAAATCTTTTTATTTTATCCCTTTTTCCCTTACCCCTTTATCGTCGGCCAAGTTCCCAGTTCCTCCGCAACACCTTACTCCCTGTAAATCTATCTCTCCTGTCTAAATTAAAATCAGTTTTTACTTTTGAGTTGTGGTTTTTAGTTTTTAGCTTTTAGTTTTTAGTTATTTTCATTGTGGTTCTTCGTTTTTAGTTTTTTCCCATTCAAACCCAACTATGTTCCTTTCTTTGCTATCTATCTTTACCCCTATCAGATATATCGGCTTGTTCTGATTCTCGTATTTCTTATAATACTGCCTCTCTTTTATCTGCTTTATCGGGCTTTCGTTTGTGTCTACCTTTATTTCAAAGATGTATATCTTATCCTGCACCATTACCACTATATCCGCCCTGCCCTTATTTGTTACATCCTCTCCGATTACCCTATCTGCTATACTCTGTAGGTACGCGAATATCACTGATGTATAATAGCCTTCCTGCTTTGCCATCTCATTTTTGATATGTATATGATATGGCAGTGAGGCAAACAATGATTCAAGTTCCCTTCGCAAATCATCTATATTGCCCTGCTTTAGCGCTACGTGTATGCCTGTGCGCTTCTCTTGATTTAGGCTTTGCGTAAGGTATTCTATTAATACCTTTGAGAGGGAGCTACTAACTTCCTTGTTTGGTAATCGCAA
>JALVWL010000243.1 GCA_027034965.1 Candidatus Omnitrophota bacterium | reverse complement strand
AACCTGGTAAAGTTTCCCCTGGCCAGGCGTTTTAACACTGTTGCCTTTAATGCCCTTTCCAATGCCGATGCCGTATTATATGTGGTCGATATCCAGGATAGGATAGGTAGAGAAGAGACGACTATTGTAGAGACATTGAGACAGGTGGGTAAACCGGTTGTAGTTGCCCTTAACAAGAAGGACCAGGGCAAGGGCTTTGTCAATGACTATATAGATAGGATAGATGGCCTGGCGCGTTACTTCATCCCTGTATCGGCGATAAGGTCAGAGGGGCTCGATGCACTGATAGATGCACTCTTTGAGGTCTTGCCAGATACGGATAACCTCTACTATCCTCCCCATATGAAGACTGATTTCCCCTTGCGTTTGTTTATATCTGAGATAATCCGAGAAAAGTTCTTGAATGTCCTAAAAGATGAATTGCCTTATTACTTTGCGGTGGTTGTAGAGGATGTAGAGGAAAAAAGAGAGGATCTAATCGTTATTAAGGCCAGGATTGTTACAAAGGAGAAGAGGCACAAGGCCATAATTATAGGAAAGGAAGGCAGGCTGATTAAGGAGGCCGGCACTAAGGCCAGAAAGGAATTAAAGGTATTGCTTGGCAAAAAGGTGCACCTTGACCTATGGGTAAAGGTAGATGAGAATTGGACCAATGATCCGGATATGTTGAGGGAGTTGGGTTATGCTGTGTAGGTATTTTGGCAGCTGCGGGGGATGTAAACTTCAGGACATCCCTTATCCCCAGCAAATAGAGATAAAGAGGGAGTTTATCTTAAAGCAATCAGAAAAGCATAATATAGTCCTGCCTAATTTTGAGGTTATTCCCTCCCCGAAGGAGTTTTTCTATCGAAATAAAGTAGAGTTGACCTTTTCTAATGTCCCTGATGGAGGCCTTGGTCTTGGATTTCACCGATATAAGAGGAACAGGGAGATTGTAGACATAGAGGAGTGCCTTATATTCTCAGAGAGACTTCCATTGCTTTTGTCCAGGATCAAAGAGTATGTGCATTCATTGTCTTTGCCTGCCTATGATAAGTTTTCTCATAAGGGGTTTTGGCGCCATCTCCTTATCAGGCGGAATAAAGAGGATGTATTTACCGTGGCACTTTCTACATCTTCACAGTTCAGCCCAGATAAAGAGGGTTTACTCGATGCCTTGGGAGACCTTGATTTTGTAAGGAACATATATTGGGTGTTTAATGACAGGTTGGGTGATGCGATTGCCTTTGAGGATGTTGAATTGTTAAAGGGCGATGGCCTGTTGTATGAGAGGGTCTGTTCCACTGAGTTTATTATAGGCCTGAGAGGGTTCTTTCAGGTGAATCCCTGGGCCGTGGAGTCATTATATTGCCTTGTCTTGGACTTGGTGAGGCAGTATACCTCTGGGAAGGTGCTTGACCTATATGCTGGATCAGGGGGGATTGGCCTTGTGTTGGCGAAAGACGGATTTGATGTGCTTGGTATAGAGATGGACGATGGTGCGGTCAGCGAGGCGCGCCAGAATATGCTGAATAATGGGATTAAGAGCTATTCTATGCTAAAAGGCAATGTCAGGGCCCTTCTGGGCAAGAATCCTGATTGGGTGGGCAAATTCGATACGGTTATACTTGATCCCCCCAGGTCTGGTATGCCAGAAAAGGTGCGTAGGCGGGTCTTGCGGTTGGCCCCATCGAATATGGTATATATCTCTTGTAACCCGGTTAGTTTTATGTCAGATATGCTCGACTTTATAAAGGAATATGATATGATTTCATTCTCGGCTATAGATATGTTTCCTCATACGCCGCATGTTGAGTTGATGGCCTTTATGCAGCGCAAGGGGAAATAGGTCTAATGGATGATGGGCATTGTAAAAAAAGGAGGGGCTTTTATGAAGGTTCTTAGGTATGGAGTAGTTTTCTTTATTCTATTTTCTCTAAATTCTGCTCTATTTGCCTGGAAAATGCCCGATATAGGGTTAAAAACTAAAGGTAAAAAAGAGTCTCAAGAACTTAATTCATCTATAAGCGATGAGGAGTATAAAAAGGTGATGTCTAAAATAAGGTTGACCAGGGATGTAATAGATAGGTTTTTGGAGGTTTATCCCCGCTATAAGTCTATTGTCGAGAAGTGCGCTCCGGATGAAGATGTCAATTCTCCAACCGCGGCTCAGAAGTGCGCTAAGAAATTACTGTCGCTTTTGAAGAAATATAATTTTTCAGTGGAGGAATTTGGTGGAGTGATTACTCGTTTGGCCTATGCCTATGCCCAGGCCCAGATGTCCCAGAATAATCCTATAATGGGTGCGATGTCAGGGATGTTCAATAGCGGGTTGACCTCTACTGGCCAAAGGCCGGTTGCCAAAGACGAACTGCGACTTGTTAAGGAATATGTAGATAGGCTGGAAAAGATATTTGGGAGAGACTGATGGAGGTTGATGGGAAAACATACCATACAATCTGGTCTGATGAAGAGAAAAGGATCTTTATTATAGATCAGAGATGGCTGCCGCATAGATTTGTTGTGGAAGAGATAGACTCCTGTGAGAGGATGGCTAAGGCGATAAGGGATATGCATCTGAGAGGAGCCATTGTGATTGGAGTTGCGGCTGCTTATGGAGTTTACCTTGCGGCAAGAGATGCCAAAGGGGATCTGGATAGGTTTAATCAGCTATTGAAGGCATTAAGGGATACTCGTCCCACGGCCGTAAACCTCATCTGGGGAATAGATATGGTCCTGGGGCGTATATCCGGTGTGCGCGACTGGGAGACAGTTGTAGAGGTGGCATTCAGCGCGGCGAGAGAGGTAGAGAGAGGGGAATTGCTGCGTTGTAAGATGATAGGCGAGCATGGCGTTGCTTTAATAGAGGAATTATTCGAAAAGAAGGGTGATGTGGTCAATATCCTTACCCACTGCAATGCCGGTTGGCTTGCCTGTGTAGACTACGGGACCGCAACCGCACCTATATACGAGGCCCACAGGAGGGGTATACCTGTACATATATGGGTAGATGAGACCCGCCCTAGAAATCAGGGGGCACGCCTTACTGCCTGGGAGATGCTCAATCAAGGTATACGCCATACGGTTATTGCCGATAACACCGGCGGCCACCTTATGCAGCATAGTATGGTAGATATGGTCATTGTAGGTGCTGATAGGGTTACCAGGAGAGGAGATGTGGCGAATAAGATAGGTACCTATCTGAAGGCCTTGGCTGCCAAGGACAATGGTATTCCATTCTATGTTGCGCTTCCAGGTTCTACGTTTGATCTATCCTTATACGACGGTATGGCAGAGATACCAATAGAGCTTCGTTCGCCTGACGAGGTTCGCTATGCCCAGGGCCTACTTGGTGATCGCATTGAGAGGGTGCTTCTCTGTCCACAGAAGAGTCCGGCAGTAAATTATGGCTTTGATGTTACACCGTTTAATCTCATTAGCGGCTTTATAACAGAAAAGGGGATAATCCCTGCTGTAGAGGATAGTATATTGGCCTTGTTTGGGAATTAAAGTAATAAAATCGGAGGTAGAGGATGAGCGAGGCGCAGGAATTCTTTGGCTCTATAAGGACATTTGCCGAGGCAGTCCATAATAATGGGATAATTGATAAGGATTCAATTTTCTACAAGATAGGTTTTGATGGGGAACACCATCGCCTGGGTTGGGTGGTTGCACCCGAGGAAGGAGTTCTTGTAGAATGGCTGGATAGGGCTGAATTCTTGCTCGAGAAGCAGGTTGTACTTTTCGTGGGGATGGGTGGATCGATTAATACGATAAAGATGTTGAAACAGCTCTTGAATATCGATAATGCCTATACCTTTGATAATCCGGATAGGGAATTGATTGTTAGGGAGTTAGAAGAGATAAGAGAGAGACACAATGTCGGTCTTTCAGATATCTTTGTTGTGGCAATAAGCAAGTCTGCAACTACCTACGAGACCCACGAGATAACGAAGATATTAAGATCTATATATGAAGAAGAGGGTTTGGATATATATGAGAAAATGGTGTGGATTATTGATATACCGAATAAGGGAGAGCTAGAGTCAAGGGGTTGGGAGCTATCCAGGATGAGGCTTTTGCCCATACAGGTAGATGGCGGGACAGACATAGGTGGCAGATTTACCTCTCCTCGTACGGCATTGTTCCTCCTGCCAGCACTTTTGCACTTAAGGGATAAGTCTGCGATTATTAGGATGATGAGCTGGCTTAGAGAATGGGAGATGAATAGCGACTTCCAAGATAGAATTTGGGAATTTGGTTCCCTGGTGATACCGCCGGACTTGGCATACAACCGTCCACTTATCTGTATAATTATGCCAGAGGGCCTTTCATCTGCCTATGAACCCGTGAGGGTTTGGACGAATCAGCTATTTCAGGAGTCTCTGGGAGGCAAGGTAAAGGGCTTTGATCCCAAGACATACGTGGCCTTTGAGAGGGACTTGTCAGATATTTCTCCATTTATTGAGAGGTTTAATATGGCCCGTATAGAGACAGGGGCTCTGGATAAATTAATAGGGCCTGCTTTGGATATAGAAAGGTTGGCAATAATCAGTCTTTCTCTTGAGTACATTACCGCCATAATTGCCTATCTTTATACCAAGAAGGAAGGTGATGTATTGAATTTCGTTACACAACCCAATGTCCAGCTCTATAAGCAGAAGATGAAGTCAATAGATAATGTTTCTCCAGGGGACAAGATTGGCATAGATGGGATTATCCCTCTGATAAAGGAGAACTTAAAAGAGAGCATAAAATTCGTGGAACTCATCTATTACGGGCCGGACGATAGGATCTATGATAGTCTAAAGGAGATGGGCAGGCAATTGAGGCCAGATGTGTTGGAGTTGGTCTTTAGGGGGCCTGACTGGAACCACCACGCCTTTCAGGCCGCACCGATGACTGCCCATACCTTATTTGTTATCATTGTTGACGATCAGGCCGATTTAAGTGTGAAGAAGGTTGCCCAGGCCACAGTGGATGTCCTCCGGGATTACAATGTAAGCCACCTCTATCTGTGGATATGAGTCGAGATGAGGGTTATATAAAGTTTAACTGTGATTGGGACAGGGAGTCTATCATAGAAGTAGACGGTTTTTCATCCCTGAATAGGATAAGGACGGCCCTGTGGGATATGGGCCTTATCGGTGTATACGACACTGGTATTGGTTATGGAAATATCAGTATGCGCGTTGATGGGGAGGTCTTCCTCATAACTGGTTCGCGCACCGGGGCAAAGAGGCAGCTTAGTATCGATGACTATTCCCTGGTAGTTGATTTTGATATTTCCAAAAATTATGTGCACTGCAGGGGATTGGTTGAGGCCTCTTCTGAGTCTATGACACATGCGGCCATCTATAGGGCAAACGAGTTGGCGAGGTTAGTTGTACACGTCCATAGCTCCAGGATGTGGGAGTTTTTGAGGGGGCAATTGCCTACGACGAGCGAGGATGCGGAATTTGGCACGCCTCAGATTGCAATGGAGGTATCGCGTATAGCGCGCCAGCTGCAAGGGGAGTTTGGAATCATCGTATTGGGTGGTCATAAAGACGGGCTTTTGTTCTATAGTTCACAGCTAGGATGGTGAATATATGAAGTATCATATATTCTTTTCAGGACACGTCCAGGGTGTTGGTTTTCGCTATACCTGTCAGGAAATCGCCAGACGTTGGGGGCTAAATGGCTGGGTCAGAAACCGCAAGGACGGTCGAGTTGAGCTCTTTATAGAGGGCAGTAGTGCCGATGTCTCTGGATTTCTATCAGACCTTGAACGCAGGTTTCTAGGCTATATTTCAGATATAGAATATAAAGCCGATGCAGATGGCATCCCGCCTCAAAAGTCTTTTCATATCTTACCGACTGAGTAGGATTAGTTCGAATTGTTGTTGATTGCATTCACTCCTAGATGAGATGTGTGTTATAATCTGATAAACCCAAATTATGCAATAGGGATTTGTGATATAAT
>JALVWL010000242.1 GCA_027034965.1 Candidatus Omnitrophota bacterium | reverse complement strand
CTCTTGTTTATCTTTGGTTGCAGAAATAATCTCTTTATTTTCGGCAAGCGCCCTTACCTGTTCCAAAGAAAGCCTGTTTCCTTCTATCTTTGTGGAAAAATAGGCACTACGAATCAATGCGTCTTTTCTTAAGGCTAATTCCCACATAGGAATAACCGAAGAACGCTCTATAATCTCCCGGCAACTTATTATATGGGATATATTATTAAGGATTTTGTTTGTTATAGTATATTTTAGAATGAACCCCATGGTCTTATTGTAATAAATGACAACCGAAATGACAACCGAAATGACAACCGAAATTAACCCGGATTATACATTAGAATTCTTTTTCTTTCATCGCCCTGTCAATCAAACATCTCTTTCCTTATCTAAATAAAACTCAAATCTCAAAAGTCAAATCTCAAAAGTCAAAACCACAGCTTAAAAACCCAAAACCTAAGAATGAAGAATGGAGCATGGAGAATGAAGGAAAATTTTTATTAATAAGAATCCTTCATGCTTCATTCTCCCTTCTCCTGCCCTAGTCAAAACTTGAGTTGTGGTTTTTAGTTTTTAGCTTTGAGTTTTTAGTTTTTTTATTTATCCCACAACGGCTTCCATTATATTAGAAATTCCTATTGCATATTTTGGGTTTATTTATTTTACTTAAATGGTCTATAATATGCCTCATCAGCGATAGCTAACATCTCTCTATCACCACGGCTATCACCATATGCGTATATTTTATCGTATTTATCCAGCTTTATCTCTCTCTTTATCCTCTCCACCTTCTCCTTTCCATAACAGTTTTCACCTATAAGCCGACCGGTACAGCGCTCCCTATCGACTTCCAGATCCATTGCGATTACCTTATCTATGCCATTTGCCTGCGCCCATGGTCTTATGTATATACCAAGGCCTGCCGATACAATGACCACATCATCACCCTTATCCTTATGCCACCTCAGTCTTTCAACTGCCTTTTCTCGAATAAATCGCGGCAATACATAACTAGAAAATTCCTGCGCCTTCTTCTCCAGTTTTGATATCTCCATACCAGAGATCGCTAGTGTTAAGGCCTTTTCTTTTATCTGTTTATTACCATAGAGTCCTATTAGATATAAAAATAAGGAGGGCAGGATGGGCATCATCCTAAAGAAAAACTCTCTCCCCAGGATAAATTTTATAAATTCTCCTATGCTTTCCCTATTGGTAATGGTTCCATCGAAATCAAATAAGGCAAGATCCATAGTTAATTTTTGGAAATATTTCTACTAATATCCTCAAGAGAGATATCCATACTTGCCGCCGCCATATTTTCCTTGAGGATCTGGTCATAGATCTCCTTCCGATAGACAGGGACGCTGGAAGGCGCGGAAATCCCCAGCCTGACCACATCTCCCTTAAGGTCCAATATGCGCACTTCTATTTCATTGCCTATTATCAGGCTTTCGTTTTTCTTTCTTGCCAACACCAGCATATTATGCCTCTACCTCTTCCTGTCTCTTTACCTGAAGGATCTCATACTGCAAACTATATTCCTCTGGATTCAGGACCAATTGTTTTGCCTTCATCTTCTCTTTATTTAACAATATAGGGGCCTGGAGGTTCATTGTTATCCTCAAAGGCTCTTTCCTTATAGAAACCAGGGAAAGGACCTCGCCCTTCCGCAGGTCTTCTAATTCCAGGTCGGATAATAAATCCCTATGAATCCTTATCCTATAGTCTGGCGCAAAGATCAGGGGATTGGTCACTACAAAGGCCAGATCCGGATTATCCAGAGACTGCAGCCAGTGAAATAGGCTGTCCTGGTTCTCTTTTAACAACACATACCTGACATCGTTCGGAAAGCCTAGAATAGGAGAAGTAAAGGTTATTATATCCTGCTTTGCTATATTCAAGACACCAAAACGTGTAGTCTGCACCCTCATAGAAACCTCCTACATCATTATAACCACTCAACCAAGGAAATCCAATAAAGAAGGTTGGATTATAGCGCTGATGGACTTTAAAAGAGATTGATAAACGTTCTGTTCTTTTGTCAGCTTCACTGTAAGGTCAGCGAAATCCGCATCCTCTATCTGAGACAAAAGATTAGTTATATTAACAAATTCATTGCCTATCTTGGACTTGGTCATATCTAGGCGCTTCATCTTCGTACCAACCTCTACCCAGGCCTGCAATGCCTTATCAATAGCATCCTCCATATCCCCTGCGGCACTTAAAATCTGATCTCTATCGTTGTTTTCAAGCCCCTGCTTTAAACGAAGAAGTATACCAAATATGTCCGAAGATTGGGCCTCTCCAACAATCCCTAGATCCTGAGCAGTCTGGTTATTCGAAACTCGCAGGGTCGTGCCACTAACCGTTGATTTAATATTTATCCCATTTCCTGAGCTGTTAATCTCTGCCTCTACATTTATGCCCGCAGAATTAATCGCATCTATAAGGTCTCCAACTGTATCAGAGTTGGTTACGGCGATGTTGGCGGTCTGGCCCCCATTTGTAATGGTAATGGTTCCATTATTTATACCACTGCCACCATTAAAGGTGGAAAGAAGCGTGGAGCTGGTGATAGGGCTATCCGTTGAATTAACATCCGAGCCATTTATCACCGTCTCTGGAGCAGAAAAGACATCCTTCCCTATCTGATTTAAGACTATCTGCACGCCATTACTTATCTCTACAGACATCTGGCCTTCATCTCCATTGTACCTGACTACCTGCTGACCTCCTGCTGTCTCCAGAGAGAAAGGTCTTGTGCGTGTCTTGTAGCCCGCAAATATATAGCGGTTTCCATGCTTGGTATTCCCCAACTGAACGATCTGTGAAATGATACTGTCTATCTGCAGCGCTGCACTCTGGCGAGTCTGGGCATCTGCGGAATCATTACCTTGCTCCAGGGCAATTGCCTTGGCATTTGTTAATAACTGGGTAACATTAGAAAGCGCAGTATCTGCAACCGAAAGCCAGGAATTGGCATACTCTATGTTCGACTGGTACTGATCCATATCCTTTAGTTCTTTCCTATAAAGCAGATCCTGAGGGATGTCCGCTGGTGCATCCGAGGGTCTGTTGATTCGCTTGCCAGTTGCCAGTTTCTCCTGTATCCTTACAAACCTATCAAAGGCCGAGGTTAGATTCCGATAGGCCTTATTGTAAATCATATTCGTGGAAATCCTCATCACATACCCCCGACTACATTAATAAGCGTATCCAGCATATCACTCACGGCCTGCATAAACCTTGCCGCTGCCTCAAAGGAGTGCTGGAACCTGAGCATATTCATCGCCTCTTCATCTAGAGAAACACCCGAAATCTCCTCTATGCTATTCTCTATATGGGTAACTAATATCTCCTGTCCTTCCTTCATATTCTCTGCCTCCAGCTTATCCACACCAAGCATCCCCAGGGTCGTTGCATAGTAGTCGTATATAGTAGCGCTGGCGTCCTCCATCAGCGTCTGGTCCTTTATCCCTGCTATGGCCAGGGCATTTGCGCCATCGCCTATCTCGCCTGAACTGGATGCCGCTATATACTTCACATTATCGTCTATATAACTGTTTACTGCTATATCTGAGGCATTGCTGCCAGAATAAAAGGTATTCAATCCAAGGGCCATCAAGGCGTTACTCGTATCCTGATTTATAAAAAACCTGTAGCCATCCTCTGCTGTCAATACGAGGTGTCCATCAGAATCCGTCGAGGCCATCAAATGGGCAATGCCAGAGGAATAATCACTACCTATGGTCGAAAGCAGGTCATCCAATGAAGTTGAAGTCGTTATAGAAATCGTATCCGTTGATACAGTATTTCCAGAAGAATCCTTTAGGGTTATCACAAAACTGCCATCCTGGATCTCATCGTAGAAATCCAGCCCGCTGTCAGAAGAGGCCAGGGCTGCCGTGCTGTCAGAGATCGTATAACTTGATGTCAAAGAGGAAAAACCCTCTGTACCCCAGCCCTGACTGTGCTGTCTATTGACCTCCTTTATGATAGTACTCGCTATGTTATTTATCCTGGTGATATAACTAGGGATCTGTGTATCCCTGGCATCTATGGCGCCTTTCAACTTTCCGCCTCTCAAAGTCAAAGGCGCATTATTCATCTCCCAGATAGGCACAACGTGTCCCTCTGAATTATACCTGTAAGAGACCTCTTCGGCATTTATTTTATCCACGAGGTTCACTCCGCCCACGCTTATAATAAGCGTACCATCCGGTTGTTCCTCGCTACTAAAGTCGACCAGTTCTGCTAATTTCTTTAAGAGAACATCCCTCTGATCCCTCAGGTCGTTTGCAACATTGTCCCCCACTTCATAGAAACGTATCTGGTCATTTAGGGATGCTATGTTCTGGGCAAGGCTATTTACTTCCTGTATATAGGACTTCACCGCCTCATCTGCATCGAAACGAAGTCCGTTTATATTGTTATAGAGCATATTCATCGATGTAGCCAGCATCTTGGCCTGTTGGAGGAGATTGCTTCTCGAGGTCTGTTCCTCTGGTGTGAGAGACAGGTCCTCCCATCTGGCCCAGAACTCCGAAAGCATATTGTTCAAAGATTCGTCCGAAGGTTCATTGAAGTACAACTCCAACCTGGATAGAAATTTCTCAGTCTCTTCCCATTGACCCAGGAGCTTTGTCTCGTTTCTCAACTGGATATCCAGATACTCTTCTCGCAGGCGACTGATTCGAGAGATATCTACTCCCGTACCCTTTACTCCCCAGGGGGAAAGGTCTGGCTTGGACTCTACCAGCTCCACGCGCTGCCTCGAATATCCTTCTGTGTTAGCATTTGCAATATTGTGTCCTGTCACCTCCAGGGCCAGCTGAGAAGCCCTCAGTGCCCTGGCCGCTATAGTCAACCCACCGAAACCACTCATCTCCCCTCCAGTTATCAGACCTCAGGCCTTACCAAAAAATAATGACCTCTTCTGGGTCTTTTTGGCCCCTGAGGAATTGTATATTATCCCATCCGCACTCGTATAGATATCTATCTGATCTGAGACATATTTTAATATGGTATTCAGCACATACCTGATAACCCTGCCTTCTCTCTTTATTTTTGCCAATAATTCCTTCAACTCTCTGTGCAGGGAGATAAACTCCGCCTGCATAGCAGACGGCACATATTCTAGTAGCTCTGGGAAGAGCAAGTCCTGGCGCCCTGCATAGCGCTCAGAAATAATTCTGCACAGATTGGCCCGTTGCTGCTCTAGCAGTCCCATATATTTTTTCAGCGAGCCCTGTTCCTCTATAAGCAACTCAAGGGCCTCAAGGTCCCTCTCCATAATGGCCTTCCGCAGACCGGACAGGACTAAAACAAGATGAAGGCTGGCCTGCCTTATGGCCTCAAGCACCTCTTTCAAATCAACCCATTCCTTCATATCTCACCTCTCTATGGTTATCGTCTTTTTCTCACAATCCTTTATATAAATCTCTCAAAGGACTTATATAACAAATCGCTAATGCCCAGCACAGAGTCCTTCGCCACTTCCCTTGAGACCTCCAGATTTTTCATATCCCGAAAGATTGCCTCTTCTCTGCCGCTAGAAAACAAATCATCATGGGATAATGTATTATCCATTTCCTTGAGTAACATATAGACAAACATAGACTCCATCTCGTTACAGGCATCCCTCAGTTTTTGCCTGTCCGAGCCAGCTAATCTTAGCGTAGCTAGACTCAATCCCAAACCTTCAACCATAAAGCCCCCTTTAATCCGGATTATCCATTAGAATTCTTTATCTTCCATCGATTTGTTAATCAAACCTCTCTTTTCTTATCTAAATATAACTCAAATCTAAAATCTCAAAAGTCAAATCCACATCTTAAAACTTAAATCTTTTTAATTTTTTATTTTATCCCCCTACTTCTTTTCTCTTTATCGTCAGCTAAACCCCCAATTCTTGCAACCCGTTCCCGCTTTTTTTAGTTGCGTTTTCTCTTTATATTAAAAATAGTTTTGAGCTTTGAGTTGTGGTTTTTAGTTTTTAGTTTTGCGTTTTTAGTTGTTTTTCATTTGTCCCACAACGAGCTCCATTATATCACAAATCCCTATTGCATA
>JALVWL010000241.1 GCA_027034965.1 Candidatus Omnitrophota bacterium | reverse complement strand
TAATCCAGTCCTCGGCAAGCCTGGACAATATCAACGCCAGATGGGCATATGCAAACAAAAACCTCAGGTAATAACTCCTGTCAGATATAGCAAACAGACTATTCAGATAGATGTCATTTATATGAAAATCCTTTGCCAACTCCATTACATCAACAGGGATAGCAGAACCACTGCCTGCACACGCGCCCAAAGGAGACTTTGCCGAGGCTATCACGTGTTGTAAATCAGCAACCACCTCATCCAGCGCCTCTACCCATGAAAGCAGATAATGGCCAGCAGAGATAACCTGAGCATCCTGCAGATGGGTAAAACTTGGCATATAAATATCCTGGGATTCCCTTGCCTTTGACACCAAGGCCTTTTGCAGGTCCCTTGTTTTTTGGATAAGCATAAATGCCACAGTAAGTATGTAAAGTAGACTTGCGCCTGCGACTAAGTCATTTCTGCTCCTTGCAGAATGCAGTTTTTCATAGCTGTTCGGAGCAAGCTTCTTTAACCTCTTCAAAACAAAGGAATGGATATCTTCTGTATCATACTCAGATAGATCGAACCGCTTTTTTTTCAATTTAGTAAGAGCAGATATAAGCTCTTCGGCCTCTTTATCAGAGATTATCCCTGCCTTATTCAATGCCTTTGTATGGGCAATGGAAGCCATAACATCATAAGAATATAACACGTAATCATCCAGATCCCCCCGAGAGAAATCAAATACCTCCCGGGCAATATCACTCTTAAACCTGCCGCCCCACAACTTATCAGAGCCCATAGAAACTCCTTTTTTCTTTTCCTAAAGAAAGGTAGAATATATAAAAAGGAAGGGCCCTTGTAAAAAAGCCCCTCGAGACCAACGTCATCTCCTCTCTATCTTATTCCCTTACTTCTTGCGCCTGTGAACAAACGGCAATCCACCAATGAACAGCAAAAACATCCCAAGAGTCTGTGGCTCTGGCACAACAGTATTGGGTAATTTATATTCAAAATTATCCATAATCCACCATTGGTCATTTCCACTGGACTGCAGTTCTAATCTATTAATCGAACTAAAATTTGCTGAAAAAAAGGAAAATGTCGGAGACAAAGTAAAGGTAGAAGCCCCAACCAATGTCGCACCATTATACCCCTTTAATGTAACAGATGTAGAACTATAAGAAGCCATCTGGTCGTCTGTTGCAAACGCACTAAAATAAGCACCAATAAAATCAAAAGGCTCATTTCTTGATATAGAAACAGCAAAGGTTCCATAACCATTAACAACGGCAATATCATTTGAAGGGAAATCTATCGTATTACCGTAATTACTCCTGTAAAAACTATTTTCCATTGCCACAATATTGGCATCCCAGGTAAAGCCACCATAACCTGTCCCTTGCAAAAATTGCTCATTTACAAACGACTGCTCCTCAAAGTCAAGCGTAAGTGCAAAACCCCTTCCAGCCCAGGAGATTACAAATACAAAAGAAAGAAACACAAAAATAAAGCCAAAAAACTTCATCCTAAACATAACTCCTCCTCTCAACTGCCTTTAATAAAATATTACACTATAAAAATAACAAACCAGCAACATAAAAATTTTCAGTTGCACCTTAATTAAGGCTACCCTTGGAGCTATCCTTGACAAGCCAACATAATGCCTTATATTCTTCCCAGAGACACCGGCACCAGCCTTATCATAGACAGGTCAATACCACCAGTCTTATTGGGATGTATATCTTCTTTAACATCAGACTGAGCTCTTATAAGCCCGGCCCTTACAGACATAAGACGCTCAACAGCCGCGTAATCTAGCTGCATACCAGGTAGATATATATCTGCATCCAAGGCAATCTTAGCAAGAAACCATGGAATAGACCTTGCCAGACCATCTCTATTTTCCACCATAGAATCTCTATCTGGACCAGCAGGCATTATATTATGCCTGAATATCGCATCTATCACCAGAAATGCCGCACCTTTTTTATCAATATCACCACTTTTATAATACCCCGCTATCTTATCCACATCCGCCTTAAAGCGTTTCACATTCCCTGTATCTCTTGATAAATCAGCTATATTCTCCTGGACAAACTGTAAAATCGCATCAGTAGTCCCTTCTGATATAGCGCTATAAAATTCATTTATTAACTCCATACTCTCAAGCGTAAAACCTTTATCTTCCTCCTCCATATCCCTGATAAATTTGATAACCCCTTTATACCCTTCAGCAAACACCCCAAATACGCCTTCATCTATCCCTTCAACAAGCAAGGTCTTTTCCAGAAACTCGCCAAGCCGCTTGCCTATCGATGTGTATATATATGCTGTAAGCTCCCTGTTGGCATCTGGCATCATCTCGCTTACAATCGCCACAGATATATAATGCCTTGCCTTTTCCTGAGACTCTTTATCGCCCTCTTTGAGCTTGTTTACAGCCATCTTATAGAGGGATATTGCGGCAGGATCGGTCAGGCTTTTCAGGAGAACATTTAACTTATCGGCCAGGTCATCTTTGCCATCTATATTTATTATTATCCCTTCGCCATCTCTTGTCAGCTCTAATTTAGCTCCCTCCAGCTCAGCCTCCACCAACTCGTGCATAACCAATGACGCTAATGCACGCGCATACGAAGAATCATAACCAACTGGTTTTGCTAATTGAGCTAATAACCACTCTATACCCACAATCCTCTGGCCATCTACCTTTGTTGTAAATCCAAATAGATTCTCACCATCTCTGTCAAAGAGCAAGACCTTAGCCTTCCTGCTCTCAACCGCATCATCACCAAATATATCCTCATATAGGGCCTGGGCCAGACCTTGATAGGCATCCCTAACAGGCGCCAATACATTATCCCGCGCAAATAGCTTACTTAATTCATTATCTGTCTCTAACTCTCCGCCTATTAACACCTTATTTTCTGTAATTATTCGCCAGCTACCATAGGACAACCCCTGTATCCCTTTGACCTTTGCTGTCCCAGCCTTTGAAAGGGGATTGTCAATCCTTAAGGACTGAAGGCTTTGCGATTCTTTCTCTTTCCTTTCCCTTAACCATTCTCTGGCAGCATTGATAGCATTGCCTGTAAAGATGGCTCTAAACTCATCACTATCCAATACAGCGTCTAACCTACGCACATTCTCTTCCTTAGAGGCATTAGGGTCCATAGCAGATCTCAGGACAGCGATTGCAATCTCTGAGGGTTTAAATCCAAGCTCTTTCAATTTATTGTTTATTTTGATAACTTCTTTCCCTATATCTTCACTGGTAGTTGAAAATAAGCGAGCCATAATATTTGCTGTCAGCCGTCTCGTCCCTGTCTTATTCTCTGTCAAAAGATTTTGTTCTATAGATTCTTGGGTTATAGTGGCTATCGCTCTATCAACATCTTTAGGATTTGTTAATCCTTTCACTTCCTGTAGGCGCAAATTAATATAATTCATTATTCTCTTCTTTTGTTCATCATCCACACCAAACAGGCTCAACTCTTCATTCAGTGCTATTTTGAGACTTTCCTGTCTAAACTTGCTATACAACTTAAAAACAACATCAGCAAACCTTGCCTTCACTGCCCTGCCCCCAAACATAGCACCTATTACAAAACCTAGCTTGCCAAGCAACACATCCGAAAAAACTATCCCCCCAGACAGCAATAATATCACTCCCAAGAAAGTTATCGTTGTTATCCCCTTGTCATCTAATAGAAGCCCGTTCTCTTTAAATTCCTCAAGATCGTCTATCTTATTCTCTCTCTCCTTCACCCATTCTATGGCTGAATTTATATCTTTAGCTGAAAAGCCTTCGGCTTTTAATATCCTCTTTATTTTGGTTTTATATCCCATCACTTTATCAGATATGGCATTTGCTATTGCTATCGCCCGCTGAACATCTTTAAATCCAGCGTTTGACAATACCTTATTTATATTCTTGGCATTTTTTATCGCAGATTTTTTTGAATTAAAAAATATCCGTGCCATAATATTTGCAACTAATTGCTCTCTGTGTGTCCGGCCTCCATTTATATCGGGTAAAGGGTTAACTTCCTCCATAGCATCCCTTACTATTGTTGGAATTTCCTCGTACGGTTTAAAAGGATACAACTTAAGATTTTCGATACGGTAATTTATATATTGCTTCATTTGCTTCATTTGCTTCATTTTAATTTTCTCAAGACCTGTCATACCTAATGGTACCAACTCATCATCTATGGCCTTATATATTTCTTTTCTCAAGAGGTTCTTATATATAACAAAGAACAATTCAAGTAAAACACCGCTTAAAGCAATAAATGCCCCAACCCCAGCCAACACATATGATAACGTCAAACTGCTATTCAGTGCAGGAATAGCCATTAACATTACCACAATCCCCAATAAAATTTGTAAGTTTGTCCACCCATCTTCATTCCCAACATTTGGCCCCAAATCTCTTTTCCCTTGATTCCCCTCTTTCAATTCATCAACTGTGATATTCTCTTTGCTAGATGCTATTTTCTCCAAATCCGCATCAGGGCCTACTTCTTCAGGCCTAGTAGCCCCATCAATAACAGCTCCCGTAATATCTGCACCCCCTCCAGCCACATACCAGCCATCACCCATAGTATCCATCTCCCCAAGGTTATATAGCCTCAGGTATTCCTCTAAAAACGCCCGTTTTGACCAGGGAGCAGCCTTTAATCCGCCAATTGCGCCGCTATCTATAATCTTTGCAAACCGCCCATTTAAATTAGGAGCGTGTTTCTCATACCAGCGAGCCACTGCTATGGCATGAACAGCCTGTCTCAAAGGCATATATTTCTCATCTGTATTTACTGCCTTTGTCAACAGGGGCAATATCCTCTGCTTTATTTCTTCCTCTGCGTATTTCTTGAATCTATCCCCGCCTTTTTTCGCCTCTCTGCTCTGCCTCACCTCAACCTTTACTGTCAATCTGCAGGATTTTATATGCATCATCCCATCATTTTCCTCTATCTCTATTCCCTTCGGCACTATCCAGAACCTTGGCCTAAATGCCCAATCCTTATCCGCACCAATATACTGAGCAGAGCGCTCAAATAGCTCTTCCAGCAGTCCTGTCTGCTCAAATGCCCTTTTCACATCCCTCTTCAGCTCCACATCCGCGGCAAGGAAAACCTTTCCCATGTCAAGAAACTTCAGCCCAGCCCCCAGTATCTCACCCTCCTCCGCTGTTACATTCAGATTCACCCAGAAATTATCATCCGGCAAAGCAAGGGCTGAAAGGAAATACTTTAGATTCATCTCCTTTTCTTTATCAGATATAATTGTGCCTTCTTTTTCCCTCACCTTTTCCCATGCAAAGCGCAGTTCGCCATCCTTGGTTATCTCTATGCCGGTCATATAAATAGAAGGCCTATATCCCAGCAACTTATCAACCATCACACCTGTCTGCATAGGGGTTGATGCCGCAGGAGAAAATGTGCCTGGCGCACTCCATGCAACCTGCTGGACAATAAATAATATTGAAAAAACTATACTAAAGACCTTACTGACAACCGCCATTCTCATATGCAATTACCTCTCTTTTCCCTTACAATCACTTGTATCTACCTCTCTAATTCAATTCTATAAAGTTTATCTCAAGTAGTATAGCATCTAATCAAGATTTGTCAAATCTATTTAAAAATTTTTTATAATATTAGGGTTTGCAAGTTCCCTCCATTTTCTCCCAATAAAAAGTTCTTGGAAAAATTTACTTCGCGTTTATATTTCGTTTATATTTTATGTAATATCTAAGCAATTACCTTTAATTAATGATACCGGCTAACTTATAGGAAAGTTCAATGCAGGGTCTAATCCATGATCCAGGATTAGCTAGTCCTATCCCCGCAAAAAGAATCTTTCCAAATCCTCATCCGTTATCACGGCAATGGTTGGCCTTCCGTGGGGGCAGGTAAGGGGGGCATTTAAGGTCTTCATATCCTCAAGTAATTGAATCAGGTTCTCTAAAGAGAGGCTGTCTCCTGCCATAATAGAGCCGCGACATGCCCTTCTGGCAATCATCTCCTTTACCTGACTTATATCCGAAATGGAAATCTTCTCTGACAAAATCTGGCGCACGGCTGTCTCTATGTC
>JALVWL010000240.1 GCA_027034965.1 Candidatus Omnitrophota bacterium | reverse complement strand
GGATAGGACATTAATAGAGAAACACCTGAAAGGTTGTACTGTATGCCAAAATTATTGCAAGGCAGTTAGAGACAAGATACTGCCCTACAAAAGGGCCTATGTGTATCCTGTAGACAAAAACTATCCAAGCAACCTCCCTCAGACAAATATACCCGCCATTAGAAAACCAAAAGAAAGGTGGTGGAAGGCCCTTATCCCTAATATCCTTACAGCACTCTCTCTTATATTCATTATCATTGGATTGCTTATTGCCCAACGTATTTTGACACGGTAAAATGCAGATATGAGGCAGAAATATATCTTTGGTCCGGTTATCTCTAGAAGACTTGGCAGATCCCTGGGTATAGACCTTATTCCGCACAAGGTCTGCAGCCTAAATTGCCTATATTGTGAATGCGGACCAACGACCCATCTAACAATCAAACGGCAAGAATTTGTCCCTACAGAAGAGGTAATATCTCAATTAAGGCAATTTCTCTCTCGTAACAAAAAACCCATCGATGTAATTACATTCTCTGGTTCAGGAGAACCCACACTCCACAGCCACATCGGAGAGATAATCCATTTTTTAAAGAAGCACTACCTTTACCCTGTCTGCGTCCTTACCAACGGTACCCTATTGGACAGAAAGTCCGTGCAAAGGGACCTAATGGCCGCGGATATCGTCATCCCATCCCTTGACTCTGCAACACTACGTGGCTTCTCAAGGATAAACAGACCACACCCAAAACTGGATATCAAAAGCATCATCAATGGGATCGCATCTTTCAATAAAAGATTCAAAGGCAAACTATATCTGGAGATATTTATCGTGCCAGGGATAAATGACAGAGAAGATGAAATCAAGGCCCTGATAAAGGCGACAAAAAAGATACAACCTGACATAATACAACTCAATACACTGGACAGACCAGGGACAGAGTCCTGGATAAAGCCAGCTTCTAAATCCAAACTACAACAGATAGCTGGCCAACTATCCACCATAACAAAGGTAGAGATAATATCCCGAAAGGCCTTTAAAGATAGAGAGGATCTAAAGAAAAAGGCAATCCCTAGATCCATTAGGGGACGCATTGTCAACATATTAAGACGCCGCCCCTGTACTCTCTCTGAATTATCCCTGATACTAGGATTGGACAAAAAAGAGATAAAAAGGGAGATTCAGGAGATGAAAATAATCCAACAAAAAAAGGTTGGGTCTGGGATCTTTTTAACCCTCAAACCAGCATTATCAGATTAATCCAATCGCTTGCGGCCAACCAGGGCCCCTAACAGGCCTACACCAAACAAAAGAGAAGTCAATGGTTCAGGGACAACTGGATTGTTAAGCGGCCCATTTGGGGTGTGTGTGGTATCGTTATAGCCCAGACTTGGCGTATTATTCTGGGAAGGCGGCTGGTTCGTCTGAGTCGTAAGATAGACAGCTGGACTGGCCAAGGTCAGTTCGTTATCCCGAAAGACTATCCTAAACCCATCGTCGTATTCCCCTGGTCCAATAGATCCACCCAGTTCAGAGCCTTCTCCAAAAATATCAAAACTCGTAAGATAGACATAATCATAACCGTCGTAAAGAGTAGCAAGCTCCTCAAACAATCCTGCAGGGACCTCTAATCCGGCAGCCGAATACCATTTAACTACTGTATTGTATAGTTCACTCGACGGAACCACTGAAGAGATCCATCCCTGCCTTTCATTCCAGTAAAAATTATTCCAGTTGGGATTTGGTGTGGTTGTCAGCGATACACCCAGCCAACCGTCATTACCAGAAGAAAGCCCTACCCCAAATCCCCATATATACGATGAAGATGAATTATTCTCGATCGCATAGGTAAGGACCTGCCCGATATCCGGAATATTCGCAAGGCTCTCGATTATCGTAAAATCGGAGGTATAGACGAGATTCTCTCCTGATATAGCCCCACCAGTAGACACAGGTGCATCGCCACCTCCCCCAGAACCCATTGCCCAGGCTGAACAACCCAACGATACAGCAACTGCCAGTATAACAATAATCCTTTTCATAACAATCCCTTCTCTTAGAACACATAAGTCCAGGGTAAAACCCGAGCCATATTTTAAAACATTTTTAAATTATACCTCTTAGGGAGAAATTGTCAACCCTTAGATTAACAATATGTTTTATCCCTGATTAACAAGCCTTTCAAGCAACCGAGGACGGATAGAATCAAACCACTCAGAATAGACTCCTCCAAAGTCAGGATAGGTCCAATCCAGACTATGCCAGGCATTGTGATAATAGGCCATTGTCAATTCCACATAGATGCCTTTATCCAGATAGACTCTGTGATAGTGATTCTTGGCAGTAGCCAATATCAATTTATTGTGAGAGAGAAACCCCGGATCTATATTTATGCGCCTCGCTCCATCTACAGACAGCCTTTGCTCTAGGCATATTGAAAACAGTTTTATGTCCACCAGATCATTTGGGATTATTCGATTATCGAATACAAAGAATCTCCGTCTCAGGCCTTCACCCATTTCCTTTGCGTAGTAATCAGTAAAGGACGAGAAGTCCCACTCAGGAGATACCAAAAACACACTGCCCCATTTCACAGATAGATGCTCATCTACAAAAGGGAATAATTCAAAATCAGAAGGATATATAAAACCGCACAAGAGAAGGCCGTATTCCGTAGTCCTGGGAAGCGCCACACTAATTCAGGTTAGAGGCCTGTGCCTCAACAAAGGAGTTCAACTTACTCATATCTGCCTTATTGATATCTGAAAAGTAGATAGCGATACAATAGTGGTTCGTACCGTTACTATAGGGCATATGATCCGTGCGGACTACTATCCCCTGACAGTTTACAGTCTCTGTCTCGCCCTTTGCCTTGGGAAAGACAAGGGTTATCTCTACCTTTGTCAAAGGAGGCAGGTAACGGTTAACCTCACAATAAGCGCCGCTACAGCTGACATTCTTTGTCTCTGTTATCAGATCATAGTCCCCTTCTTTCAATTTAAGGGGCAATCGCGAATCAATCCTCTTATGTCTGCGACGCTCACTTACCTGGCTCATAATCCGCCTCCCTTATCTCTCATCAAAATCAGCCTGCGCTGCCAGCCCCTTCCTGGGCCATCTTTTCCTGCATCTTCTTAAAACACCGCTTACCACAAAAATACTTGCCATTTCTATAATACATTTCCTTTCTTCTTATCAACTTACCACAGGACGCACAATTGGTAGACTTTACCCTGCGAACCACTGCTGTCTCTTCTGACATATCTCAAGCCTCCCTTTAATTACTGGAATAGACCTCAGTCAACCTCAATAATTCCTTTTTATAAGCGGGATTTATCTCCTCAAACTCCAATCCCACATTGTAACTGTCATCCCTATAAGGAAGCTGCTCCAGCCAGGCAACCCTTGCCTTGGCATTGATAAGGCGCTTCCTATTCTCAAGGAACAACTCCAGGGCAAGCTCCGTACCTTTAGGTATAAACCTATCAGTTACGATCTTTATCCCGCCAGCACTTATATCTCTGGACAAAGAACCGGCATAGAAGCCTCTTTCTCCCAATTCCCTTATCTTAACTGGAAATCGCGCATCCCATCTAGGATACCTGCGCCGTTCCTTGCCTAACGTCACCCCACTGCCTCCCTGAAAAGAACCTCCCTGTAAGCTCTATTAATATAACAATAACATAAAACCCCTTGATTGTCAAATTCAGTAGGATGTTTTCTTGAAAAAACTCAGTTTTTAATCAAAACCGCAAATATTTCAATACGTTTTGAATTTTATTTTCAAAATTTACCTTACTCCCCCCATTGTCTCCGGCCAAAACGGCCTCTAGATCTCTTATATCGGAAACGCCCCTAACCATTCCCTCCTCCAGCAGGTACTCAATGAATAACCGATGCTTTCTGGGCAGACCTTGGATATCTCCAGTCCAGACCAAAACCTGTTTGCCACTGGAGATGGCCTCTGAGACCATTGAAATACTATCGGGTGTAACCAGTATATAATCGGCCCTATAGAAAAAGGCCCAGACAGTGCCAGGTGGATTCTCTTCTCTGGCTATCACCAGGCGCTTGAATCGTTCCCTTTTGGACTTCAAGGCCTCCTCAACCCAGAGCGGGGTACGCCTGGAGGTGGTAGCCAGGGCACTTATACCAGAGGCCTCAATAAAATTTATCAGCCCTTCAATAAATTCCAAAAACCTTTCTTGAGGCAGCTGATATGCCTTTGAATCCCCGCCTATCAGGATGGCTATGCACGCCTTCTCAACCCCCAAAGACTCCGCATAACTCCTAGCCTGACTCTCATCAAAATAGGCAAGCGCACCATCTATCTGGACGACGCCCCTGCCTCTAACGCCATCGTGTCTGGGTACAAATATTCTGTCAAAGTAAAGACGCATCCCTAAGCCGGGGTCCATAATACAGACATTCGAACAAAAGTTATACCTTTTCAGAAAGATATTAAGCCCACTTAAAGACGAACCCGTCGAGACAACCAGGTCATAGGCCTTATTCAATAACAACTCTGCTCTATCCTTAAAAATAACTCGAATAATCCATTCACCCAGGAATCTCGGCAATACTGCCGCTAGAGTCATTACACTCCTTAGAAGATAAGACTGCGTCAGAGTGCTGACATCTATGTTATACGCTATAACCTGTTTATCAGGATTTGCCAGTTTCAGATATTCAAGCAACGCCATCGTCTGCCTAATATGCCCTGGTCTTCCATCACTCAGGACACAAACATCTATCTGCCAAGAGTACTTCCACCTCTTGAAGGTCCAAAGATACTGCCAAGGATAGGACTTAATCACATCCTCCAGGTATCCAGTAACAATCCCGGCAATCTCTTCTTCCTCTTTCTCTGACAGGTCTACTGGCGGACCCTTTACAATCGCCTTTAGTCTGCCGCCATCCCTTACCACAAAGGTCGGCAGTATACGAACACCCCTTTTTTTGATAAACCAGACCAATCCCTTTGGAAAAAAGCAGGCCTTGTTGAAAAATTTTGTCCTGATGCCATCTTTGACGCCGTGGTCTATGACTATGCCAGCCGCCATATGGGATATTGACTTGACCATTTCCTTCTCATCCCTGCCCACGTACCATATCCGTATATTCCTTTTCTCACGTTTCCTTGCCAGCCATCTCTTAAAAAGGCCCTTCTGCTCTTTTACCAGGACCCCATAATCACACACGTAATATTCGGCCAGTACATTCGCCAGCTCCCAATTACCTACATGTCCAGTACAAAAAAACAGAGGTCTATAGCTAACCCACGAGCCAACTGTGTCCTCTGACACCTCCAGATCCACCATCGCCTTTATGTCTTCAAAAGTATAGCTATCCAGTCTCAACCACTCAAAGAAATTCTTCAATACGTGGAGATAAAACCTAAATGCTATCAGATAATTCCTGACTATAGAATTCTCTGGAAAGGCAATATGTAGATTTCGCAACACAGTTTTCATAAATCTTTAACCCAATACTCCATTTATCAGCCGCTTAAGCGTCTGCTCTCCCCAAAGAAATCTTAAGGAGGGCTCTGAAACAAAGATCCCAACACCCTTCTTCTCAAAAAGTGCAGAAAACCTCTCCAGCTTAACCGCATCCTTGGGAGTGGTCAGGATAAACGCATCAAAGTCCAAAGCCACCCTTACCATACGCATCACATCCCATATCCTATATATGTAATGGTCCCGATACACAAACTCCCTAACCACATCAAGTCCCGCAGACCTGGCGGCAGAGATAAAATGATTTGGTCGGGCTATCGCACATACGGCTATTACCCTACTGCCTGCTTGTGGCCAGCTATTTTCATAATCAGCCGCGATAATAGGCGCACTGGTATAACTGGATAATTCGTCTGCAAAATCCCTCGCCAGGGACTCCTGCGCCAATTTGGTAATTACCACTAGATTCGCGCGGCCTAGAGAAGACATCGGTTCCCTGAAAAACCTATCTTGTCGACTAATCAAAACAATATCCATATCCCGCTTCAATCTGCGATACTGGAACCCATCATCGAGTATGACCACGCCTATATCCTTATACTTCTCCATTGCCATCTGGATCAATCGCTCCCTCTTGGGGCCTATAAATACATAGGCACCAGGCAAGGCTTTTTTTACCAGTCCGGGCTCATCACATAAAGAGATATCTTTCAAACCCACC
>JALVWL010000239.1 GCA_027034965.1 Candidatus Omnitrophota bacterium | reverse complement strand
ATTCCTCAAGCCATATATCTATCCTACCGTCCTTTTCTATAGCATCCGCAGCATTTATAAGCAGGTTCTCAAAGATCTTCTCAAGCCAAGAACAATTGAAGTCAATTTCAATCGATGGAGGCAGGTTTACATCTATCTCAAGCCCTATCTTATTCTTAAGATTGGTATTCTCTAGGGCCAGTTCAACAATCCTAGAGAGATTGCACCTTTCAATCTCCATATCCGATAATTTTTCAGAATTACGATATATCCTGAGTCTAAGCAACATCTGCTCTATCTTTTTCATAACCGAAGTCAGAGTCAGATATGCATCATCAATAAACTCTGGATTGGTCTTATTCTTCTGCCAATTATCCAGTAGAAGGGATATACTGGATAGTGCATTTTTCATATCGTGAACGATAAAGGAGACCATCTTATTAAACTGCTCGAACTGCCTTGCTTCAAATAACTCCTCTGATATCCTGGCAATAGTAATGATCATCGAAAGGTTCCTGGCAAGGACATATATCAATTCTGTTGGAATACGCCGCCGGCTATCTAGTCTCAGTATCAACAGACCAGTCAATTGGCGTTGAAATATCATAGGACAGAGAATATGATTATCTTCCTTCAAGGGCAGCTCTATATTATGCCTCCATAACTCATCCGGATAGACAACCGAGTCCTTTAACAAAAACCACTTCTCGGCCTCTGGAGATAGATCAATCTGCTCCTTAGAGGTTATAGAGACGTAATGGCCATCTCTTTCTTTCCAATATACCAATGCCTCCAGGACATTGAACCTGTCTCGAAGATAGGAATTCAATTTCTCAACGATTATCTTATCGTCCATAACATCTTCGACACTAGAGACAAAGTCATCCCATTCCTGATTTATGTCATAGTGTTCATAGCCGAATAGCCTCCGCCAGAATTCAGAGATCGCCCTCTTTATCCCCTCACCCCAGAAGATGCCAAGCACAGCCAACCCGGCAAATACGCCAAACATTGCCGATATAAATACCCTGATATCCAGATGCATAAAGACCGCTAATTTCAAGAGCAAGGCAATAACAATAAAATAAAGGGCAGAGAGTAAAATGACCGCTGAACTGTCCACAACATCTATGCTCCTCTCTGTTCCCTTATTCCACATAGACAGACCCATATAAAGAGAAAATCCACCCATCAACAAGATGACATTCCAGAATAAAAGATTCCAGAAATCAAATACCACAAACCATCCCAAGCCAAAGATAAAGAGGAGGTTATGGATAACAAACCAGAGGTGTGCAGAAGAGGAGGCCGCCCTCAGGATATAGTCTGCCCCCAATATCATAGCCGCATGATAGAATATTACTGATATCAAAAATGCCATCCCCCACAATCCCAGATGAGGCAAATGGATATCAAAAATCGCCAGGATTCCGAATATCGAGATTATACCAATTCCCCAGGGCAGGGCAAATCTGTACCTCCTAGGAATAGTCCTGTGTCCTAGTATGTAGAGATAAACCACCCATATCAGTATAAATCCAAGGGCAATTACCCCAGAGGGCAGCCAATTGGACAACAGGCCTAGAAACAAGGAATATATCAAAAAGAGAATATATACACCGAGCATACTAGAGCCTATTTTTTAATATCTTCAACAACGAAACCACAAACTCTCTCGCTATGGCTTCTTGTCCCTCAAAAAATACTACACGGATCAGATATGCCCTTCTCGGGCGATTCATCAACCTGTAAAACAGGCCCTTTATCTGGTGCCAATAATAATTAACCGTAAACTCAGGACCAAGCGCATACCAATACCAGACCTTCTGATTCGGCCTTCCTGCCAGCAAAAGCTGATTTACCCTTATTCCAGCCACTTGAATAACATCCTTAGCTATCACCTTTTCCCCGCCACCCTTCAAACATACCTCAGGAGGATGGACTACCCGCCTGTCGTTGTCGCTTGCAACGATTGTCAAAAACACCTGCTGGGAATCATTATCGAGGCTATATCTGCGAGAAAGCACATTCTTACTGCCCAGAATCTTATAGACGTACTCCTTCAGCTTTAGGTCCTCTCCATGCCACTGTCCTATATCATAAGGGATAAGGCTGTGCATATCGATTACTTCTATATCCCTGGATACAGAGAAAAAGATGTAGGAACCAGAGATCCCAATCAACAAAAATACAAGGGCCGACAAGATAGACCTCATTTAATCTTTATCCTCCCCAGTAATCTGGAAATAAGAAAGAGGACAGCCAAATCAAGGGCAAAGACCACATAGCCAAGGCCATCGTGAAACCTTCCCAGGGCAATCTCTGCCCCATAGATATCTGACACAAAACCAAGCACGAATACCCTGAAGATATTGCCCAAAAATGCCACTAAAGGCGCAGAAACTACCAGGACAAAGGCCCTTTTGAAGCCAAATCTATTCATATAGGCAAAGAGTATTGAAACGGAAAACAGGGAGATAATGGAACGCAGACCGCTACAAGGGGCCCCCACCTCCAGTACGGAGTAAGGCGTATAGAGACGATTTCCCACGACCTTGGTGGTTATGCCTATCGCTGATAATAAGTGGCCCGCTATATGCGCCGATAGGGTCTTCAAGAAGAGCGCAAGCTGTTCGGCAACAACCATAGGAAACGGTATCGCTAACAAAAGGAAAAACAATGGAAAGGCAACCTTTTTAAAAAGCAGTCTATCAAATGAATTATAAATAGCCAACGTTAAAAGCGCCCACCCAAAAAAGGCAACCAGGAAATAGACCTTTAGTAGTGAAAATAACATATAGGCCAGAGACAGGAGCAGAAGAAACAAATAATCTCTCAGGCCTGCCCTTGCGTAAAACCCAGGCAGTTCTCCAAACCTTCTAGGCCCCAATTTCCAAAATAGAAATAGGCTGATAAGAAGGATAATAGGTCCATGGGAAAAATAGGAATCATAGTCTGTCCAGCGCAGCCATATCCACTTATATATGGGCAGAAAAATAACCACTGCAGCCGAAAGAAATATAATCCAGGCCAGATTATTCGTCAAATCTTTCGATATCGTCTTCTTCGAGATAGTCTCCATTCTGCACCTCTATTATCTCCAATGCGATCTTTCCAGGATTCTCAAGCTTATGCTTCACCCCTACAGGTATATAGGTACTCTCATTTGGATGCACCTCAAAGACCTGTCCATCTCTGTATACCCTGGCCACCCCTTGCAAGACAACCCAGTGCTCACTGCGGTGATTATGCCTCTGCATACTCAGGGACTTACCAGGATAGACAACAATCCTTTTGGTCTTGTAACGAGCTCCCTTATCCAGGACAATATAATATCCCCATCCCCTCTCTACCCTAGCAGGATCAGACCAGGAAGAATCGTTGGACTCCTCCAGGGTATTTGCTATCTCCTTGACCCTCTCAACCTTATCCATAGGACAGATAAGGAGAGAATCGAGGGTATCAACCACGACCAATCCCTGCTGTTCAACCAGGGCAACAATCTTATTTTTATTCGAAAGGACCAAGTTAGAACCACTATCCAGTGATATCAGGCTCGTAGAGATAACCGCATTTCCGGCCTCGTCTCTCTGAGACATATCATAGACCGATTTCCAGCTACCCATATCCGACCACCTAAAATCGGCTGGCATACACCACAACTCATCTTCCTTCTCAAGCAGGGCATAATCCAGGGAAATAGACTCCAGCGCCTCATAGCCTGACATATCCCCTGAACTGACCATCTCTTTTATCCTCTCCAGCATCTCAGGCATAAACCGCCCCGCATCCTGGAGCACCCTTTCTATAGAAAAGGCAAGCATCCCGCTGTTCCACAGGTACCTGCCAGAGTCAAGATAAGAAATGGCATTCTCTAAGTCTGGTTTTTCTTTGAACCCTTTTACCCTGGCAAATTCCCTTTCCTGCGGATTATCTATCTCTATATAACCATAACCAGTTGATGGATAGGATGGCCTTATGCCGAATACTACAATGGCATTATTCTCCGTCACGAATTTCTCAGCCTGCCTCATAGAAGAAACAAAGGCCTCTGTATCCGGTATCAGATGATCACAGGGAAGCATCAAGGCAGGACCTGTCTTGCCCATACTATGAAGGGAACAGGCTGCCCATAACAAGGCAGGGGCAGTGTTGCGCCCCAGGGGTTCTATAAGAAATAGCACCCTATCTTCGCCTACTCCAATATTTGTCAGCTGTTGGGAGAGCAGGCGTCTCTGCTCCTCATTGGTTACCACAACAATCCTGTCTTCTCCTGACAACAAAGGCAGGGCCCGCAATACAGTATCCTGAAACAGGCTCTGTTCCCCAAACACAGACAACAGGTGCTTGGGCAGGCCCTTCCTGCTCATAGGCCATAAACGACTGCCTTTTCCTCCAGCCAACAAAATCACATCCATAAAATTACTCCTTTTAAGAATGAAGAAGGGAGCATGGAGAATGAAGGAAATTTTTTATTAAGAATGAAAAATATCTCATCAATCGAAAATCCTTCATGCTTCATTCTCCTTTCTACATTCTCAAAACCTGCGTTGTGGCTTTTATCTTTTAGTTCTTAGTTTCTATTACATACTTCGGAATATATCGGAATATAATTGTATTCCTTAAACAAATTGCAATACATAGAATTATATCAGAATTGACTTGCAAATAATAAGCCAAAAATTTATAATTATTACTTATGAATCAATTAGACGAGATACTAAAAACAGCAATAGAAACAGGGGCTTCTGATATATTTATACGGCCTGGAGGGAAGGTACACATAAGGACTTTCAAGGAGATAAGTGTATTAGAATATCCTATAGATCGGCTCAACACCGATACAGTCAATGAATTTATACGAGACCTTACTCCTGACACGCTTTTGCCAATCTTTTTAGAAAAAAAAGATATTGATTTTACTACATTTAGAGAAGGGGTGGGAAGATTCAGGGTGAGTCTATTCTATCAGAGAAATAACCCTGCCATTGTCCTAAGACACATCAAAAATGCCCCTGAATCGTTTGAAGAACTAAACATACCAGCAAAATCACTAGAAAAGTTGTGTAATGAACAAAATGGTATAATTATGCTTACTGGCACCACAGGCAGTGGAAAGTCTACAACGATTGCCGCAATGCTCCAATACATAAATCGCAGGTATCACAAGCATATATTGACACTTGAAGACCCAATAGAGACCATATTTTTCGATGACAAGAGCATCTTCAATCAGCGACAGATAGGAATAGATGTTGCCGATTATAAAACCGCCCTGCGTCAGGCGATCCTTCAGAGCCCGGACATTATCTATGTGGCAAATGTTAGGGATAGAGAGACAATGGAGGCGGTATTGACTGCTGCCGAGACAGGCGTACTCGTCTTTGGAACGCTACATACAAACAACGCTGTACAGAGCATAGAAAGGATGGTCAGCTTCTTCCCTCCTCACCAGGGCGATGATATAAGGCGCAGGCTGTCGCTTCTCTTAAAGGGAGTCATATCACTTAAACTCATCAAAAGAAAGGATCAAAAGGGCCTCATCCCGGCATACGAAATATTGATAAATACCCCCACAACATCATCGATAATACGGGACAACGAGCTTGGGGAAATGAAGAAATATATAGAAGACGGCCAGATATACGGTATGTGCTCCTTCAAGCAGTCACTGGCCAATCTGGTGCGATCTGGATATATATCCAAAGCAACTGCCCTTAAATATGCAGAAAGTAAGGACGAACTTCTTCTGGCACTGCCCGATATACCAGATGAGCCTGAACAGGAAAGAGAAAACTACGGAGAAGGGATAAACAAACCATATTACCACACCAGGGAATACGAACTATAGGGGGATAAAAAATGCCAAAAAAATCCTTATGGAAGAGGATACTACACTTCTTATCAGATTATAAATGGTACATTCTAATTGCTGTAATATTTATCACATCTACGTTATTTGGAATCTTTTTGCTATCAGGGTTAGACCCCTATCACAGGCGCTCCCTTTTGGCCAATATGTTACTCTGGATTCCATTAGGGGCATTTAATACTATGATATTTGTGATATTCCTTTACTGGCTCCATTATGGAGGGGGCAGCTTTGCAAAACTCACTACAAAAGCGGTAAAGAGTAGTGAAGTACAGGTGAAATGGGAAGACGTCATAGGTATGGATGAGGCAAAACAGGAGGCAATGG
>JALVWL010000238.1 GCA_027034965.1 Candidatus Omnitrophota bacterium | reverse complement strand
TTCCCTTTAATTTCAGATCTTCGATCCTTGCTTCGGCTATGGTCTCTCCTGTGGGAGAAAAATAGAGGGAGCTTATTTTCCCGCCAATATTCACATACCTTTCTCTGGCGTTTTCATCCAGAACAGAGACTCTTGTTCCTTCTCTGAATTCATACCCACTAAACAAGGCATTCTTATCCATCCAGCCAAACATTGCATTGTGCAGGGTGTGCATAAAGCCTTTATTGTTCGCTTTTTCCATTTCGTTTATCTTTTCAACAGCCTGGGGCAACCGCTCTGTCAATAATCCTTTAGAAGCCGGCCTGTTATTTTCCGAATATATCCTGAATACTTTATTGCTAAGCGGGTTCCAGTTATTTAAGGAGCCGACTATATTTCTTTGAAGGAGATTGACGGATACATTGTGCACACCAGCATTTATCATATTGCCAAAGACATCAATACCAGAGGGCATAAATTTCTGGCTCTTCCAATCAGTAATGCCCTGCATCTTCATTGTCTCAACTACGGCTGGCAGGGTGGATACACCGGCTGTGCTCATCAGGTTGTTAAAGTACTTGGCGTATTGATATTGATATTGGGCCTTACCAGCAAAAGTATCCGGAAATTGTGTGGGATCAGGGGCATTCCAGGTAGAAAGGACCCCGCCTATTGAACTAACTGAATTGGTAAGGGCTGCCTGCCAGGAATCAGCGGCACCTGTAAGGCGCGGCAGGACCGTACCAGCTGCCATCATCATCCCCATAGCAGCGGCACCTGCCTGGTACTTAGATAAACCTCGCGGCCGACCATATTTATCTGGATTTATGAGGATCTCTTCCAGTTTGCTGACTGCCAGGTCCATTGCTCCTTGCTTGAGGCCTGACCACGTAACGTTTTTCCACATACCAAAGTCAGTAACCTTGCCACCAGTAACAAGACTGCCCATAACATCTCCGCCAACAGTAGAGACAAAGGCGCGCGTAAAGTCGTCTTTGAGGAATCCACTCTCAAGGGCCGCAACCTTTATACCGGTGGTAACAAGATCCCTCACAATTGCACCCTTGTTTGCTGACCAGAAATCAGAGATACCCGAAAGAAAATTTTGTCCCCAGGATGCATTGGAAACCAGGACCCCATTCTGGACTGTTATGCCAGAGCCAATATCATATACATTTCCACTTCCAGTAAGCCCATATTGCAGTGATGTCGCAGAACTTGCATCTCCCATATACGCAGCTGCACCTAGTTCCAGCGAAGCGTCCATAACTTCCACCGGTGCACCCAGATCTCCACTTGCTTCAAGCTGGGCTGTGTTCTGATGGCCTTCCCAGGCCTTTGAAACTCCACTCACAATAGCGCTCGTCCCAACACTCGCCAACATACCCGACATCAGATTGCGCGCCATTGGATCGTCTATCACCGGCTTTAATGCCTCGGAAATACCAACCTGCAAGCCCCCTTGCAATGCGCCTGTCCCCAGACCCTTTCGCGCACCTCCCCGCCCACCTGACAGGCCTCCTCCCGCAGCCCCGCCAACAGCCGAGCCCATTACAGATGCCATCTTCGGATCCATATCCAGGACGGTAACGCTAAATTGAGTAGTAAAATTGGCTACCTGGGCAACTGCGTAGGCCTCGCCAAAACTTGACACCTGGGCCCCAGGCAGATACGGAGCAACAACTGCACTTACAATCGTAATCCCTGCATTCGTAAGAACGTCCTTCAACTCCATGCCCGGCAAAAAGTCATCAGGATCAAGACAATCGCTAGGCTTAAGTCTTCTTATAAATCTCCTATAGGTCCGACTGCCATATATCTGCTTTGCCTCCCCTATGGATAGGCGCAAAGGCGTTTTTCTCATCTTCGCCATAGCCTCTGGCTTTACCAAGGCATAACCAGAGAACTTTTCTTTTATAGTCTCGAGAAAAACAAATTTAGGTATATGGTTGTCTATCACCAACAGAAGGCCCTTTTTCTTTGCGGCGAGATAGACAAAATGCCCAACATTAGAGTTTGACACATTGAGGAGAACAATAGAATCACTTGGCAAATCTTCCAGGCTTTCAACCTTAACCGGAATAAGAGAAATACCCCTATAGGCAGAAACTAACGCAAGAGAATAAAGGGAAAGGGCTCTTTCTAGTTTCCCAGATTCAGAGACCATATCCGCCATATAGGTAAAGGCCGGCAGGTTATCTGTAGAGACCCCTTGAGCCAATAACAAACCCTCCAGGGCCTTGTCTCCACAGGAAGATATAGTCTCCCACAGGTCTGCTCTATCACCTGAAAGGTCGAACAAACGCTCGTAAACATATCCAGGGCCGTAATCTCGGGCAAGGGTAGTTAAAAGGTGTCTCTCTATAGAACCAATAGGCCTACCATACAGCTTTTCAAAGATGTTATCTATCTGGGGAGGCAGCTGTACTGTTTGAGAAAGGCTGGAAAATGACACAGGGCCATAACCATATGCCCAGGAAAGATTTTCAAACATAAATAAAATAGTTATTAAAATACATAAAAATGGACCAAAAAAAACCTTTCTCTGCAACACCTGTCTCCTTCTCTGCATCACTTTCTTTCACTATATCATATAAGCCGCAGCCTACAATCTTTACTGAAACCCCTTAAATATATCTCCTCTTATAAACTGTAGCAGTATCGGTCCTGCTACCACTATAAGTATAACAGGCATAATGAAAAAAAGCAACGGTAAGAGCATCTTTACTGGGGCCTTCATTGCCTCTTCCTCTGCCTTCAAAATCCTATACATACGCATCTCATCTGCCTGGACCTTAAGTATATCCCCTATTGGCGTACCCATCTTATCTCCCTGTATCAGTGCCCTTACAAAAGAAGAGACCTCTGGCATATCTACTCGCCAGGCAAAGTGTTTTAAGGCCTCGGCACGGGAACGGCCCATTTGTATCTGCCGCCATACATTAGTCAGCTCCTCAGTTACAGCACAGGGTTTATAGTCCCTTACCACACGTTTTACCGCCAGCATAAAATCCATCCCTGCCTCAACGCACAACTTCAAGAGATCTATAACGTTAGGTAAGTCCTTGGCTATCTCCTTCTTCCTACGATCTATATGCCCTTTCAATAGGATATCTGGCACAAAAAAGCCTACTCCTGCTGTGATAAGACCTGTTTCGAGATCAGGCATTTTATCAGTAACGATAATATACAGCCCTACTGCTAATACAGCGGATAATTCTTTCAGTGCAAGGAAATCATTGACTGTCATAGGCACATTTCCAGCTATAAGGCTCCTGCTTATCCTGCGCTTCAGAAAACCAAGGGGGATAAGGTCATTCAAAGGGCCAAGAACACGTAATAGAGGCAACAGAACCTTGATCAAGGCTCCGCTACTCTTCTTCCTCTTCTGAGGAACAGCCACCGTATCCTCAGACCAACCTTCAAACCTGTGTTTTAATTCACTATATCTTACTTTTGTATTGTAATAATAGTAGACCATACTGGCGATAAATACAAATACGGTTATTGTTATAAGATATATCATTTTGACCTTCCTCTCCCTACCTACACCTCTATTTTACTAAAGCGTCTCATCATAAATAACCCTAGTATCTGAAGTACAACCGCTGCGACCAAAAGCATCTGTCCTGTTTCATCTTTAAAGAATATGTCAAAGTGATGGGGATTCTGACTTAAAACAAATGGGACAAAAAGCACTGGCATAGCACTAATTATCATCCCTTGCAGCCTCGCCTGGGCAGTAAGCACGTGGACCTTTCTCATCAATTTCTTCTTCTCACGAATCATAAGGGCAAGATTATTGAATATCTCGGTAATATTACCACCCGTCTCTCTTGCGACGAGCACAGAAATCACCACCAGGTCCAGATCCTCATTCTTCATTCGTCTACGCAAGGCACCCAAGGCCTCCTCCAGTGTAAGGCCCATTTTTATCTGCTGCAATATCAACATAAACTCCTCTTTTGTAGGAGATGGCATCTCTTCGACAATTACTTCAAGGGCCTGAGACAGGGTCAGACCGGCCTTCAGGGAAGAAGACAGTAAATTCAGTGTGTCCACCAGCTGTTCTGCGAATTTTTTTCGTCTCATTTCACCCAGAATCCTTACTAGGAAAAAAGGTAAAATAGGACCTACCATAGCCCCTAGAATGGCAAAGAACACACTTTCAAACAATATATAGGCAATTGCCCCTGCGCCCAATATAGAACCGATGTATAGCATAGTCAGATATTTGGGCTTGATCGGCATCAGCATCTCTTCAAACGCACTGGCTGTCTTTTCTATCTGTCTATCCTTTATCTCAGAATATTTACGGGATAACTGCGGAGAAAGCTGCCAGGCCACTAATCCAATAGACACCGCTATTATCAACAACCCAAGCCACAAGATAAACTCCATTGCCAACCCCTTATCATTTTATCCGCAGGCCGCCGCCTCTTCTATTTATCGTTATATTATTACTATCCGCTGCATTAATATAACCCCAAACCGACTCTATTGAAGTCCTCTGTCTGTGCATAAGAAACATCTTAAAGACCTTTGCCATTGTCATAAAACTGACCGCAAGTACTATAAATAAGACGATATATTCAACCGTACTAAAACCCTGCCTTTCACTACCAAACATAACCTCTCCTAATGCAGATACCAGTAGTTTTTGTCATCCACTGGTCTTGTCGCCCTATAATGCATCTTGCTCGTAAATCGATATCCATTTCTAACCACTGTAACCTTTACATCCTGTGAACAGCGTTTTACCTTTATGGTCACACTGGTTAATCTCTTCTTGACCTTTATTTTAGGCATTTTGAAACTAACGTGAATCTCAACTGAATGATGCCGGCCAAGTTTGTCCTCCCAGGCATAGGAGAAAAAGTCCTCATCTGGCTCTTCATAAAGTGCTTCTATTCTGTCTGCAAAATCAGAGTTGTTCAAAATCTTATGTTTAATCTCATCTGCACTCTTTATAAGCTCTCCCAAGGCATCGATATACCCCTGCTTAAAATCATTAAAATCTGATTCTGTCATATAGATATCATCTCCTGCCTTTATATGCCCTAGTATCTCATCCATTGTCCTTATTGGATTACCTGTATAGGGAATCTCTATTCCAGTACATCCCGTATCGCATATAGCCAGGCCATTTATCTCAGAAATTCTTCCTATCTGCCTCTGTAGATTCCCTAATGCCTCCTTTACATCCTCCAGCTGCTTGGGAATATCATACAAATCATCACAATCTACCCCTTCCTTTCTACACTCCTCATTATATACCAGATCCCAGGCCGATATGGCATCCTCTCCTCCAGACATTCCTTTATTCACGATATCTATTAGACCCTCCCCACCAGTTATTGTGCCTTCAAGAACTTGATTTACATAGTCTAGATCACTATAAAAAACTGGATTAGTATCAACACAAAAACCATCACTGTCAACGACAGAGCATTCATCGATAATTGGCCAGTTATTTGTAATAAAAGGGGTTGGCACATTACCATCTAACTTTCTAATGGAATCAAACAAAGGCATTCTGTTTCTAAGGGGTCTAAGCGATGGATTTATCTCATTTCTCCAGAACTCCTGCAGATCTTTCTCAACGGCCTGTTTCTCTGCTAAATAGCCCTTACTACTCGAGGAACTTCCACTCCCATTCTCAGCCTCGTTAACTATCCGCTCTATATTCTCATTCAACTTCTCCATAGCCCCTGGGTCCTCCACAACCATAGGCAGGACATAGCTTATTGTCTGCCACTTTAGGGAACGCTTTACATCCAGACTGGAGAGTTTTTTGAATTGTTTGTTTAGCTGACTCACAGCCTTCGAGACCTGTGCTTCATTTAAGGCAAAACTCCCGGTAGAGGCTGCTGCTATGATGGCGGCGCTAATATGGGCCCCAGCCCCATATGTAACAACAGCCACAACAATGGCAACTGCCCAGGCCAATATCCCCCACCTTCTCTTCTTCTTCCTACACTGCCCTTTTACTGCCATCTTGGAGAGATAGTGGGCATAACTGCCGATAATAGATCCAAGATACAATGCTCCTGCATCAGCAGCTATCCGAGCCTTTGTCTTTATGATCTGCTTCTGGGCATAGTGGACACCAACCGCCGCAAAAAACAGAAATACAGTCAGGGCCACAAGTATCACTGCCGCTATCTGGCCAAGCCTTCGCGATCTTCCATAGGGTAATACCTTCATCTCCTGCCCCCTAATCCAATCTCAATCTACTGCCA
>JALVWL010000237.1 GCA_027034965.1 Candidatus Omnitrophota bacterium | reverse complement strand
CCTTCAGACCATGACCGGTCAAGATACAGACGATGCTAAATCTCTTCCTTATCTTGCGGAAATACCCCTCTCTTGCCTTTTTCAAGATCCCCGCAACCGATGCCGCTGAGGCCGGCTCAGCAAAGACACCAACCTCAACTGCCATCAACCTATAGGCCTCGAGGATCTCCCTATCTGTAACCGTATCTATCAGGCCTCCCGACTCATCCCTGGCCGCCTCAGCGCCCTTCCAGCTGGCAGGATTGCCTATCTTTATCGCAGTAGCAATCGTCTTAGGATTCTTTATCGGCCTTCCCTTTACTATCGGCGCAGAACCACTGGCTTGAAATCCAAGCATCTTCGGCAGGCGCCTTATATAACCCCTCTCCTTATATTCCTTATAACCCTTCCAGTAGGCGGTGATATTGCCGGCGTTTCCAACCGGTATTGCGTGAAAATCAGGGACCCTGCCCAGCTGAAGACAGATCTCAATAGCGCCGGTCTTTTGTCCCTCTATACGGTAGGGATTTATCGAATTGACAAGTTTTATGGGATATTCCTGGGTTATCTCCCTGACCAGCGTCAATGCCTGGTCAAAGTTGCCCTCTATCGGTATAACCTGCGCACCGTGAATAAGGGCCTGTGAGAGTTTTCCATAGGCGATATTGCCGGCAGGGATAAGCACAACGCACTTTATACCTGCCCTCCCTGCATAGGCAGCCGCAGAGGCAGAGGTATTGCCGGTCGAGGCGCACATCACGACCTTTGCGCCCTCCTCAACCGCCTTGGAGACGGCCATCGTCATCCCACGGTCCTTAAAAGACCCAGTGGGATTCATCCCCTCAAACTTCAAATATACCTCTGCGTACTTGCTTATCCTCTTCGCAATCGCAGGGGCAGGGATAAGGGGCGTATTGCCCTCCAAGAGCGTTACCACCGGAGTCTTTCTGCTCACCGGCAAAAACCTTCGATATTCCTCAATAACCCCTCTCCAGGCCATAGTCTCTCCCTTATAAATCCACTATACGGATAACAACCGGCTCTTTTTTCACCACATCCAAACGCGCAATCTCAGAGATTGCCTTCTTCATCTTCTCTTCCAATGCCTCATGGGTAATCAGTATCAATGGAACCGTATTTGTACCTGCCCTTGCCCGTTCCGTCTGCTGAACAGAGGCTATACTTATCTTATTCCTGCCAAGTATCCCTGATATCTTGGCCAGGACACCTGGTCTGTCTACTACCGTAAACCTCACATAGTAACGGCAGCTTACCTGGGCCAGGCGCGGGGAAAAGTCTATGACCTGTTTTGCCCTCGCTCCCTCTGAAGAGGCTATTACCTTCGCCCCATCGACTATATCGCTTACGACAGCGCTTGCCGTTGGAAAGCGCCCAGCACCTCGACCATAAAACATCATATCCCCTGCTTCATCCGTCTGCAGGTACAAGGCATTAAACACGCCTTCTACTGAGGAAAGCATATGCTCATAAGGGACAAGGGCAGGATGCACACGCAGGTCAAGCCCCTGTCTTGTATCGTTCCCAACCGCCAACAACTTTATACTATAACCCATCTCATCCGCAAACAACAGATCTATAAGCTCCAGATTCGTTATCCCCTCGGTAGGGATATCATCAGGGTGTACATACTTGCCAAAGGCAAGCAAAGAAAGAAGGGATAGCTTATGCGCAGAATCTATCCCATCTATATCAAGGCCGGGCTGTTTCTCTGCATAGCCCAGCTCCTGGGCCTGCTTTAATACCAGATCAAATTCAAGAGTATCTGCAAACATCTTGCTCAATATGTAGTTGCAGGTCCCATTTACTATCCCGTAAAGGGACCTTATTTTATTCGCAATGAGGGCCTCCTGGATATCCTTGACCACTGGGATCGCCCCACAGATAGCCGCTTCAAAGAAGAGATTGACCTCAGGGATACCAACCGAGAATATCTCTCTTGCATATTCTGAAAGCAATGCCTTGTTTGCCGTAACCACTATCTTACCATTCTTTAGAGCAGATAAAACTATATCCCTGGCAATCGTCACCCCACCAACCAATTCAACTATAATATCTATATCCGGACTGCTTACGAGCCTCTTCCAATCCTTTTCCTGCAGATCCCGAGGGATTTTGCCTATACCCCTGTCCCTTGAAAAATCCCTATCGCAAACCCTTGCCAGGCGAATATCTATACCGCTGCGTTTCTTGAGCAACCCACGTTTTTTAAGCAATATCTTTACAACGCCAGCACCTATCGTACCAAAACCAATAACGCCAACACTGACCCGTTTCATATTTCCCCCTCTACTAAATTCAAGTTATACACTAAACTCATTTATCCCGGACTATGCATCAGAGTTTTTCCCTTTCATCCAAATATAACTCAAATCTAAAATCTCAAAAGTCAAATCCACAGCGGATCTCTCTTACAAAGCAAAAGGGAAGATGCTGATAATTTTACTGCATTGCATTCACAACCTTTCAAGATACACTCTCCCTTTATTCGTTAACCTATAACGTTGTTTGCTGCTTTTTGGTTTATCTGGAATAGTCATTTCAACCAAATCTCTTTCTAAAGCAGGTTTCAAATAATTATAAAGAAACGTTGGACGATGTTTAATATTAAGTTTTATCATTAATTCTTGAGTGCTGTATTCTCTATTTGATATAGTATAGAGCAGTCTTTTAACTTGTTCGGATACTTGTTCTGTTACTTGTTCGGTTGCTTGTTCGGTTAACTCTAACTCTGGCTGTGTTTTGGCAGCTTGGGCTTTACTTATATTATGACTTTTTTCAACAAACCAGTTTGAATATAATGTAACTCTAAAACCTCTGCTATCGTCAAATACCGGGTCAGGAAGGCCTTCCTTTTTGCAAGCATCCACTATCTTCTCTATTCCCCTCCCCCATGCATCAATATATCCGCCAAGGAAACAAGCATTATCCCATGTTTTACCGGTTTTCTTAAGCAAAAATTCATTCAAAGAATTTCCTGTTAATTCCCGTTTGATACTACCTGTGCGGTAATAATACTTCCCTTTGTATGAAATAGGAACAGAATATGAAGGCACAACAATTTCAATAAAATAGGCCTTGCCTTTTCTCTTAAGGTTAACATCAACTATTAATCCTAACATATCATGAATTTTATTAGGTATATCCTCCATTAATTTCTTGTAGTCTTTTATTCCAACAACTTTGCCTTTATCATCCTTGCCAATGTAAATCTTACCTCCATTGGCATTGGCAAAACCACATACCCATTTTAGATATTCATCTCGCCAATTTTCTTTATATTCTATATTCTGATGTTCTGGCATATTCTCTTCAAATTAGCTATTAACCCAAATTATGCATTAGAATTCTCTACCTTCCATCGCCCTGCTAATCAACCATCTCTTTTCTTATCTAAATTAAACTCAAAAGTCAAATCTCAAATCTCAAAACCACAGCTTAAAACTTAAATCTTTTTATTTTATCCCTTTTTCCCTTAGCCCTTTATCGTCGGCCAAGTTCCCAGTTCCTCCGCAACACCTTACTCCCTGTAAATCTATCTCTCCTGTCTAAATTAAAATCAGTTTTTACTTTTGAGTTGTGGTTTTTAGTTTTTAGCTTTGAGTTTTTAGTTATTTTCATTGTGGTTTTTAGTTTCCCAAAATAAATCTATCCTCTATCTCCTCGGCAATAATGTGCAGGCACAATTCGTGCACCTCTTGGATACGCGCCGTGGTAGAGGAAGGCACCTTTATACAGACATCGCTGAGCTCCTGTAAAGGAGAAGGCTTTGCGCCAATAAGAGAAACCACCTTTAATCCCCTCTCCTTTGCCGTCTCCACGGCCGCGATTACATTCTTGGAGGTCCCAGACGTGCTAATCGCAACAAGCGCATCGCCTTTCCTCCCTAGGGCCTCTACCTGACGGGCAAAGACCCCTTCATAGGAAAAATCGTTTGCCGAGGCAGTCAATATAGAGGTATCCGTTGTCAGGGCAATACAGGGAATCGCCTCCCGATTCTGCTTAAAGCGGACCACAAGCTCTGCCGCAAAGTGCTGGGCATCTGCGGCACTGCCGCCATTGCCGCATATCAAGATCGTCCCACCCTGACGAACAACCTCCCAGAGCAGATCAATCCCTGCCTCAAGGGCAGAGACCCCTTGTGCCAGGAAGTCCTGTTTTACACGGATACTCTCCTCAATAGCCGCAGTTAGATCCATAATCGCCTTTCCTTTATTTCCGGGCTATTGCCTAACTCTCTTTAGTTTTTTCAGACATCCATATTCCTGAACGGAATGGGGACATTTTCATCTTCGGCATCGACATCCCTCTTCCTGGGCTCCGTCACCCTCGAGATCCTGACAATTACCTTTATGGGAATATCAATGCCTATAACCTCTCTTATCCTCTCAATAATCCTATTCTGAAACTCCTCGCTTATCTCCTTTATCTTCACCCCCGGCCGCATCACAACCCGCAGTTCAATCACCAGGAGCTTCTTGAGCATATAGGAATCCTGTTTTACCTCTACTATCTCCTTTATCTGAGAGGCCACTTCCTTGACCACATTCTCTACAGGGGAATGGAGATTTATTGCTACCTCGCCGCTGGAATTTCTAAAGAGGACCTGTTTTTTGCGCCTGGGGCCACCAAAGGACATATTGAAGAAGATAAAAGATACAAAGATAAGCCCTATACCCGAAAGAAGGGTATAGAACAGATGTTCCTGTGTATATAAGGATTGTACAAAGTAAAGCAATATCCTTTCATCAACATATCCAACCCCAATAGCAATCAACCAGACCCCAACAAAGATCGCCAGCATAGTATAGACCAACACTGCAAACAAGGCCCCTATCCTCATCTGCCACCCCCTTTTTGAATCAGATCCTCGAATCTCTCCTCTATATATGCGGTAGAAAAATCTCCTGCCTGGAAACAGGCATCCGCTAATATCTCCTGATGCAGGTTTATCACTGTCTTGTTGGGATAGACGACAAACTCATCCAAGGCACGCATCATAATAGTAATGGCCTCCTGTCTGTCCTTTCCAAAACTGATTAACTTCGCCAGCAGGGAATCGTAAAACGGCGGGATAGAATAACCTGCATATATATGCGTATCCACCCGCACGCCCCTGCCTCCCGGCACATATAGATACTCTATTAACCCTGGAGAGGGCATAAAGTTGTTCTGCCAATCCTCTGCGTTTATCCTGCACTCTATGGCGTGGCCGTTTATCTTCACATCCCTTTGACGAAACCTCAATCTCTCACCGGCCGCCATGAGGATCTGCTCCTTTACCAGGTCAATCCCTGTTATCATCTCTGTGACCGGATGCTCAACCTGTATCCTTGTATTCATCTCTATGAAATAAAAATCCCCGTTTTCGTCCATCAAGAACTCCATTGTCCCCACATTGGAATACCCTACTGCCCTTGCCCCTCTCACCGCCAATTCACCCAACCTTTCCCTCTGTCTCTGGGTAAGTACAGGCGAAGGGGCCTCCTCTATGAGCTTCTGGTGTCTCCTCTGTATAGAACAATCCCTCTCCCAGAGGTGGACCACATTCCCATATCTATCCGCCAACAACTGCACCTCGATATGCCTGGGATTAACGATAAACTTCTCTATATAAAGGCCTCCATCTCCAAAGGCAGCCTCTGCCTCCCTCTGGGCAGTGGTAAATGCAGACTTAAGGGACATATCGTTATGGCAGACCCGCATACCCTTGCCCCCACCGCCTGCAGCTGCCTTTATCATAACCGGATAGCCAACCTTCCTGGCAATGGCTACTGCCTGGTCAACACTATCTATCTTTCCCTCACTGCCAGGGATAACAGGCAACCCCGCCTGCTTCATCAGTTCGCGTGCCCTGACCTTATCCCCCATACTAACAATATTCTCTGGAGAAGGGCCGATAAATGCAATGTTGCAGGATTCACAGACCTCTGCAAAATGGGCATTCTCAGCAAGGAAACCGTAGCCAGGATGGATTGCATCCACATCAGCGATCTCTGCCGCACTCATTATGGCCGGAATATTGAGATAACTATCCTTTCCAGCAGGAGGACCTATGCAGATCGCATCATCGGCCAGGGATACATGGAGACAATCCTCATCCGCAGTAGAATATACTGCCACTGTGGCGATACCCAATTCCTTACAGGCCCGGATTATTCGGACCGCTATCTCCCCGCGGTTTGCAATCAATATCCTAGAAAACATAACTCCTTCCCTTATAAGACTTATCCTAGATTACGCATTAGAATGCTTCTTTTTTATCGTCTTGCTAATCAAGCATTCTCTACCCCAACACTCAAGGCCTTATTAAGAATAAAACCTGCCCAAATTCAACGGGTTGGGCATTTTCTACCAATATCTTCTCTATGGTCCCTGAGACCTCTGC
>JALVWL010000236.1 GCA_027034965.1 Candidatus Omnitrophota bacterium | reverse complement strand
TAAAGGCAGTAAGATTTAGAGTAAAGGAAAAAGAGATAATAATGCGCACAGAGCTGCCAGAAGGAGCACATTTTGCATTTAGGGCAGCAGGCTGCGCTATCCCGCCAAAGATCCTGCATACAAGTCAGGAAAACCTAGTGCCTACGTCTACCCGATAATTCCTTACCTATTTATTGCCAAAGGGTTATGATTTTAAGGTGTCAAAGTTGGGTAAAGATCTGATTAAATCAATCTATTTCTAATTCAGAAAAAATAAAGATACTTAATTGTAGAAGATGTTGTTAAGAACAGAATAGAACTTAATTGCCCAAACTAATATGCAAACATTATGTTCTATTTTATTTGCTTGTTTTGCGTGCACGGATAATGTATTGAGTTGTTAAAAATTCTTTAAATATATTTAATGTTATTAAATTGAATATCTTAAGTATTTTTCTTCTAATTGTAACAGGCCAGTCTAAATTTGATTTTACTTCTTCTATTGTTAATCTGCTGTTTTGAAATAATTCAAGTATATTTTTTTTGCAGAAAAATCTCAAATGACTTTGATCAAGGATACCATAAGATGTATATTCAAAGTTACCAAATAAAAAAATCTTCGTTAATATTGCAATGTTTCGTATAGTTGGAATACTTGCTATGATGTATCCATTTCCTTTTAAGTAGTAGAGGAGTTTATTTAAAGTTCCCCAGGGGTTTATTAAATGTTCCAAAACATCAGCGCATATTATTACATCAAAGTATTCTTTTTCATAAGGCAAATTTATTTCTTCAATATCTCCGTGAATAAAAGCATCTAGATAGTTCCTTGCCGGTTTTACAATATCTATACCGACAATTTCTTCTGCTTTATTTAATTCTTTTAACTTTAATAAAGTTAGGCCATTTGCGCATCCTATTTCTAAAACTTTATTTTTTCCTTCTGGGAAAAGGTCTATTATTTCAATGCGTAAAGAATTGAAATATTCCCTTTCTTTATTTTTGTAAAAATAATATTTTTTTTGCATCTAATCTTTTAATGCGTACGTATACGCTTATGTCAATATTTATTATTTAACAAGTAAAAATATGCATAATGTGTTTTCTGTGCTTTGTTGAAAATGTTACCAAATTAGATTTTTAAATATAAATCAATTACTTTTCTTTAATAGATATTTTATTATTATTATTGCTAGTAGTCCAATACCAATAATCCTTGCTATTATAACTGCGATAGTAGCCCCTAACAATAGATATTTTTTTATAAAAATGTGTCCCAAGATTACTGTGGCTAGAGAGGAGATGATACCGGTGATAAGGACGGGCGTTGTATTTTTCCTCTTGAGTAGTATTGGATTTATGGATGCGGGTATTATGGATAATAGGCCCGCTATGGTTGTCCAGGGGAGCAGTTTGGATGCATATGCGTATTTACTGCCACCGAATAAATATATTATCTCTTTTGAAAATAATGATGCAATGGATATGGATAGCGTGCAGTAGGCTGCGAAGAATATGATGAGCGGTTTGTATAGACTGCGGCTGTCTTTTCGTTTGGTTAGTTCTGGGACAAATCCCATAAGAAAGCTTGAACCTATCATAGTGGGAATAAGCCCTACTTTATGGGCCATTGCATATATCCCGAGCTGAGTTGGCCCGAGTTCCTTTAGTATGATGGCCTTCTCTATGCCGAGCGAGATTACCCAGGCAGTGGTGGTAATTCCATAGGGTAGGGATACGGGGATTATGCGTTTGACGAATGGCCAGATTTTGTCTTCGCTTATGGTATAAGTTGGGCTGCCTTTGAATGGCCATAGCCTTAGGGCAATGAATATGGTCGCCACAAATGCGATGCTGAATCCTATCAGGTAATTTGTTATGGAGAAGCCAAGTAATAGTACGGATAAGATGCCGAAAAGAGATGCCATTAACCACTCACCGCGCATAACGATGCTCGCCCTTATGGGATGTTGTTTCCATACGAGCATTGACTTAAATATGTAGGTGCTGGCTAGTGCGGATAAGGAGATGCTGTATAGTATAATCTGGGTCATAGAGAAGCTCTGAAATATGTTGAGGATTTTGAGGATGAATAGGGCAATGCTTTCCAGGAGTGAGATCCCGATTACTACCTTTACAACAATCTTTAGTATTGCATTGATGTTTTCTCTGGTTATCTCGTTTATGAATGCCCCGAGTCCGTATTCGAATCCAAGGCTTGCAATTGGGACGCTACTGAATAGCATAAATAGAAAGAAGTCGTATTTTCCTATGTCTGCTACAGGCAGGAGTCTGGCAAGTATTGGAAAGACGATTATCCCCAATAAACCGGATATGCCGGTAGCTACAGTGTATATCAACCCATGTGTCAGTGGTTTCTTTATTTCTTCAGGCAGTATATTTATCACTTTATGGTATTTCATTTGTTATAAATCCAATTTATAGATTTAATTTCTCTATGTTTTAGGCGGTTTGCCTTTGTTTTTAAAGAAATCCTTCCTTTTACGTTTTCAATTCTCCCTTCTCCATGCTCCATTCTTCATCCTAGATATTATGACAATACTAAACGAAAAATTAGCACGGCGCAATACGAATTAATTACAAGGCACTTTGTGAGTTTGAAAAAGATGTTTTGCGTTTACGAAAATTTAACTTGACTAACGGGGAGTAGTACACCAACTGGCCAAAAGCCAAATCACTTATTAAATGAACCTTTCCAAAGTTCAACCAAAAAATCCTTCCATGGCAGGATATGGACCCCGTTAACAACCCTGGGGCGTGTCTCCAGACTCACAACGATATAATGCGCAAGTTTGTTTTCTTCTCTGAGCGCTAAAAGTCCACGCAAATCCTTCAGAGAGACATTATGTTTGGCCTTTACCTCTATAGCTGTTACATCATTGATAATAAAGTCAACCTCATAACCAGATTTAGACCGCCAGTAATAAAGCTCACCGCTATTTGTATAGTCTAAATATGTTTTCAGTTCATGGGCTATATATGTCTCAAATGCATCCCCAAATTCAGGAGAACCCTTGTTTATGCTTGAACGATTCTGTAGATAACGTACTACTCCTACATCAAAAAAATAAAATTTAGAAGTAGTTATTGGTTTCCTTTTCAGACTCTTTTTCCATGCAGGGACATCAAAACCCACAAGCGTATCCCGAAGTATTTGAAAATATTCTTGAACCGTGCTAGACGGGACCTGAGCATCTCTAGAGATATTACTATAATTTATCATTAATCCATTACAAAGCGCAGCAACCTGTAAAAATCTACTAAAGGCAGGGATATTTCTTACCAGGCCTTCGGCAGCAATTTCTTCTCGCAAATAATCAGTTGCATATGCCTTCAAATCTTCTTCAGGGGCATCTGAAAAATATATCGAAGGGATAAGCCCCCTATTAAGGGCCTTTATAAGTTCAAATTCTTCCTTTAGCTCAGCAAAAACAAACGGATGCATATATCTAGACCTTGCTCGGCCTCCCAGCAAGTTAATACCTCCTCTTCGTAATTTTCTGGCACTTGAACCCGTTAATAAAAAGTGCACTCCATAAGTTTCAATAAGGCGATGGACTTCATTTAACAAAAAGGGCAGTCTTTGTATCTCGTCAATAACAATTATCCGCTCTCCTGGCCGCAATTCTTCTTCTAGCCTCTTTGGCTCTCTACTGAGAGTTAGATAGATATCGCTGTCTAATAGGTCATAAACACGTATCCCGGGCAACGTATTTTTGATTAAAGACGTCTTTCCTGTCTGTCTTGGCCCAAATAAAAATAAAGACTTTTTTTCTAAGATTGGCAAAATATCTATTTTTCGCTGAATATACATAAGCCCTCCTATTTCGTTTATGACAACTAGCAATTATGTTGGTAATTATCATAACATTTGGCATTAATGTTGTCAATTAGATATCTAGGGCCAATACAATATACACATCTTCCCCTGGCGGTTTGCCTTTGTTTTTAAAGAAATCCTTCCTTTTACGTTTTCAATTCTCCCTTCTCCATGCTCCATTCTTCATCCTTCATCCTTCATCCTAAATAATATAACAATAGTAGACCAAAAATTCTTTGACTGCAATATAAAGCGTTTCAGTCGATATTTGCCTTGCCTTGGTGTATAATAATGCGGACATTATAGTTAATCCCAAATTATGCAATAATATTAACTAAAAACTCAAAGCTAAAAACTAAAAACCACAACTCAAGTTTTGAGGATGTAGAAGGGAGAATGAAGTATGAAGGATTCTTATTTACTAAGATATGTTTCCTTCTTAATAAAAAATTTCCTTCATTCTCCATGCTCCATTCTTCATGCTTGATTGTTAATAAGGAAAGAGAGGTTTGATTAACCAAGCGATGGAAGCTAAAGAATTCTAATGCATAAGCTGGGTTAATTTTTTTGAGGATATGTTATGCTTTCGTTTACTATTGAGGCGGTCTCTAAAAAGAGTAAGGCCAGGGCCGGGCGGCTTAAGATAAATGGCGTTGAGGTATTGACGCCAGTATTTATGCCTGTTGGTACACAGGCCACAGTCAAATCTGTCGCTCCGTGGGAATTGAGGGAGTTTGATTATCGTATTGTCCTTGCCAATACCTATCACTTATACTTGAGGCCTGGGCGAGAGCTCTTCCAGAGGTCTGGATGGGGGCTTCACGATTTTATGAAATGGGATGGGCTTATCCTGACGGATAGCGGGGGGTATCAGGTCTTCAGTTTGTCAAAACTGAGGCGTATTTCTGAGGAAGGGGTGGAATTTAGTTCGCACATAGATGGTAGGCGTATATTCTTTTCCCCTCAGGAGGTGATTGATTTTCAATTGCTGATTAATTCCGATATAATGATGCCGCTGGATGAATGTCTAGACTATCCTGTCTCAAGGTCAGAGGCAGAGAAATCGCTGTTGCTTACTCAGCGTTGGCTTGATGTTTCTGTTTCTTATTGGAGGGCCTCTGGTAGATCTGATAGGAATAATCTTTTTGCGATTGTCCAGGGTTCTGCGTATCCTGATCTGCGCAGGCAGGCCTGTGAGTATGCAGTTGATATGGATTTGCCTGGTTATGCAATAGGGGGATTGAGTGTCGGAGAACCTGAGTCTGTGCGCTGGGAGATGACGGATTTATGTACGGATTTTCTTCCGGCAGATAAACCCAGGTATCTTATGGGGGTTGGTGTACCTGAGGATATAGTTAAGGGAGTTTCGCTGGGTATTGATATGTTTGATTGCGTTGTGCCTACCAGGTATGCCAGGACAGGCGTGGCCTTTACCTCTGAAGGGAGATTAAATATCCGAAATAGCAGGTTTAAATATGACTTTGGGCCTTTGGATGAGGGATGTGCTTGTCCAGCCTGCAAGACTGGGTTTTCGAGGGCCTATATTCGCCATCTGGTCTATGCCAATGAAATACTAGGGGTGAGGCTGTTGACCCTACATAATCTGTTTTTCTATAGGCAACTGATGATTGACTTGAGGCAGGGAATAATTGAGGGTAAAATATAGGCGCGGTATGTTATCTTTGGTGTTGGATTGTGCAGGATTTGTGTCTAATAAAGGGGGATTGGATATGAAAATCCAATATTTGTTTTATCTGTTATTGTTTGGATTAGTATTTGTTTATGGGTGTACTGGTACCCAGAAGGGTGCAGCTGGTGGTGCGCTTATTGGCGCTGGTGTTGGTGCGGTTGTTGGACACCAATCGGGTGAGACAGGCGAAGGTGCGGCCTTGGGAGCGGTTATCGGTGGATTGGCCGGGGCCCTGGCAGGGGATCAGATGATCCCTGATGATGAAGAGGCCACTTCAACCCAGACAGTAACACAGGAGTCTGCGCAGACCGCGCAGGCCGATGTCGTCGTAGATAAAAGGGTAAAGTTCTGTCCGGTTTGTGGAAGGGTCTATCCGGCGGATATGGAGTTTTGTCCAAAGGATGGTGAGCGCCTTAGATGGAAGGAAGAGGAGCAGGTTCGATAGGTATGTAGCCAAGATTGTTTGTGAGGTGGAACATAGTTTTTAATATGGAAAAAGTAAAGAAACTTCCCATAGGAGTGCAGGATTTTAAGGAGATAAGGGAAGAGGATTATCTCTACGTAGATAAGACCGAGCCGATTTACAAGCTCATTACTTCTGGCAAGTATTACTTCCTCTCCCGTCCTCGCAGGTTTGGAAAGAGCCTGCTTGTGTCCACCTTGAAATACCTATTTCAAGGTGAAAAGGAATTATTCGATGGCCTTTATATCTATGACAAGTATGATTTCCCCAAGCATCCAGTGATACATATATCGTTTAGGGGAGATATGCGTAGTCCTGAGCAGCTTGAGAGAAAGATATTGAGTATTTTGAATGGCAATGAAAAGGTATTAGGCCTAGAATGTGGTAGTCCGGATGACCCTTCGGATTGCTTTGAAAGCT
>JALVWL010000235.1 GCA_027034965.1 Candidatus Omnitrophota bacterium | reverse complement strand
AAACGATAGCCCCCAATGTCTATCGTCTTATAGATAGCCTATGGCCAGGTCCGCTTACCGTCCTTATGCCTGACAAGGCGGATGTGAACAGAAAGGTGGGGATAAGGATTAGTTCCCATCCAGTGGTCCAGGCGGTGCTGAGGCGTTCGGGCCTTTTTCTGGCTATGCCGTCGGCCAATCCTTCTGGTGCGCCGCCCCCAAGGTCTCCTGAGGAGGTCCTGTCTTATTACAAAAACGAGGTGGATGCTATCGTATTTTCTGATGGTGTGGGTGGGCAGGCCTCTACTGTGGTTGATATAACCAGGTCTCCCTGGCAGATTTTGAGGCGCGGGGCCATTGGAGAGGAACGTATAAGGGAAATAGAGGAGAGTAAACGGGTGGTCTTTGTCTGTACCGGAAACTCCTGTAGGTCGGTTATGGCGGAATATTATCTGAAAAAACTTATCGCCCAGAAGGAGCATATTCGTCGAATAGAGATTATGTCCTGTGGGGTGATGGTGGTCGACGGTATCGGTGGGCCGACTCAGGTGGTGGTGGATATGTTAAAGAAAGAGGGGATAGATGCCTCATCGCATGTGCGCAGGGCTATTAATGAGCCTATACTTATGGGTGCGGATTTGATTTTTGTTATGGAACAATATCATGAAGATGTTATATTGAGATATCTGCCTTTTTTGAAGAATAGAATATATTTGTTAGGGGAGTTTTCGGATGATCTGCGATCTCGTACCGAGATACCAGATCCGATTGGGGGAAGCTGGGAAGTCTACGAGGAGGTCTTTGCCAGGATAAAGGCCTGTGTTAACAGGATAGAGGGGATGCTATGAAGATAGCTATAGGTTCGGATCACGCTGGTTTTAAGTTAAAGGAAAGGGTCAAGGGATACCTTCTGGAACTCGGGATAGAGGTAATCGATTGTGGAACATTTTCTCAGGAGTCCTGCGATTATCCTGTCTTTTGTTATTCTGTGGCAAAACGAGTCTCTACCAGGAAGGCCAGATTCGGTATCCTGATATGCAAGACAGGGATAGGCTCGGCTATAGCGGCCAATAAGGTAAAGGGCGTGCGGGCCGGGCTGTGTCACGAACCAGAGGGAGCAAGACTTACTAGGGAACACAACCACAGCAATGTCCTGGTTATGGGTGCGATGTTTGTCTCTCTTGCAAAGGCAAGGAAGATAATAGACGCCTTTCTGTCGGCACGGCCTCAATCAGGCCGCCATAGACGAAGGGTCAGAGAGATATCTATGATTGAAGATGGAACTATAGAAGAAAAGATAGAGTTGCCAAAATGTAGAAGGAGGAAGAGATGTTGTTAGAGCATGTCAGGAAGGTGGATCCAGAGGTTTTTAAGGCATTGGTCGATGAGTTGTTTAGACAGGAAAACAACATAGAATTGATTGCCAGCGAGAACTTTGCTTCTATGGCGGTTATGGAGGCACAGGGCTTTGTTATGACGAATAAGTACGCCGAGGGATATCCCTCTGCAAGGTGGTATAACGGCTGTGAGTACATCGATGTGGTGGAGCGGTTGGCTATCGAGCGGGCAAAGGAGCTTTTCGGTGCAGAGTATGCGAATGTCCAGCCCCATTCCGGTTCTCAGGCCAATATGGCGGTGTATCTGGCGGCACTGAAACCTGGCGATACTGTCCTGGCAATGGACCTTGCCTGTGGTGGACACCTTACCCATGGCCATCCAATGAATTTCTCTGGGATGATATATAATATAGTCTCTTACGGTGTAAACAGAGAGACAGAGATGCTTGACTTCGATGAGATAAGGGAATTGGCCTTGAGACATCGGCCGAAGCTGATACTGGCCGGGGCATCGGCCTATCCCAGGATTATAGACTTTGAGAAGTTTCGCGAGATAGCCGATGAAGTGGATGCTATGCTCTTCGTAGATATGGCGCACATCGCTGGTCTGGTTGCGGCAGGTGAGCATCCATCTCCTGTGCCTGTGTCGGACTTTGTAACCACGACTACGCACAAGACATTGAGAGGGCCCAGGGGCGGGATGATACTGGCGAGACAGGACTATGCGAAGAAGCTGAATTCCCGCGTCTTTCCTGGTGTGCAGGGCGGGCCGCTTATGCACGTTATAGCCGCTAAGGCAGTGGCCTTAAAGGAGGCCTTATCAGAGGAGTTTAAGGCCTACCAGTCTCAGATAGTCAAGAATGCCAAGGCAATGGCCGAGGAATTTCTCTCCCTGGGTTACAGGCTGGTTTCGGGTGGTACGGACAACCATCTGTTTATGGTGGATGTATTTAAGTCAAGGCAGATAACTGGAAAGGATGCTGCCAATGCCCTGGACAGGGCAGGGATAACAGTAAACAAAAACCTTATTCCGTTTGATACGAATTCGCCTATGGTGGCCAGTGGGATAAGGATAGGCACCCCTTCAGTAACCACGCGCGGGATGAAGGAGGACGAGATGCGCAGGATAGCCCGTTTGATAGATAAGGTTTTGTCTGATCCATCGGATGAGGTGATATCTAGCGTAAAGAAGGATGTGCTTGAATTGACGACTGCCTTTCCGCTTTATCCTGAATGGGTAAAGGAGCTTGAAGATGTTAAGGCAATTGGTTGATAGAAGGTTGGTTGAGGATGCCCTGGAGCGCTTTCCTAAGGCCACTGTCCTGGTGGTCGGCGACCTTATGCTGGACAGATTTATATGGGGGGATGTAGAGAGGATTTCCCCTGAGGCACCTGTGCCGGTGGTATGGGTCAAGAGAGAGAGTTCTATGCCGGGAGGTGCGGCAAATGTCGCCAGGAATGTCTGCAGCCTGGGAGGCAGGACGATATTGGTGGGGCTTATCGGACAAGACCAGGCCGGAAGGGAGTTGGTGAAGGATCTAAAACGAGAGGGAGTCAGGACGGACTACATCGTAAGGGACAAGGGGCGTCCTACCACTGTCAAGACCAGGGTCGTTGCGCATAATCAGCAGGTTGTGCGGATCGATAGGGAAGAGGTCTCGGAATTGAGCCCTGCAGTTCAGAGGGAATTGATTAATGCGGCCAAGCGTGCCGTGGATGAGGCAGATGCGGTTATAATAGAAGACTACGGCAAGGGTGTGATAAACAGGGCCTTGCTGGAGGAGCTTATTCCATACTGTCACAAAAGGGGGAGGCTGGTGACTGTTGACCCCAAAAAGGACCACTTTCCCCTTTATAAGGGGGCCGATGTCATTACCCCGAATAGAAAGGAGCTGGCGGATGCAGTAGGGCGACGGCTTCCTTCTATGGATGATGTCGATGCCGCAGCGCGTCAATTGATGCGCAGGCTTTCCCTGAAGGGGCTATTGGTTACACTCTCTGAGCAGGGGATGAAGCTTTATCAAAGGGGAGGCAGGGCCCTGCAGATACCAACGACTGCCCTTGAGGTCTATGATGTCTCTGGCGCTGGTGATACGGTTATAGCGAGTTTCTCCCTGGCCAGGGCAATTGGTCTGGATATGCCTGCTTCGGCTGCTATATCCAACCTGGCTGCAGGCGTGGTCGTAGGAAAGATAGGTGTAGCGGCCTGTTCGCCAGAGGAATTGCTTGCGCATAGCGAGGGGATCCTTTAATTTGAGGAGGGGCTATGAAGCTTAAGGAACTATACGATAAGGTAATAGAGATAGGCATAGAACATGATCCAAGGGATGGAGATAGCATTGAGGCGGTTATGGCCAGGTGGAAGAAGGCCTATGGTCAGTTGTCTGATAAGGAGAAGGAGTTCTTTGATAAGGAATTGTTGAGGCATCCGTTTGCGGATACGCGTATACTCAATGGGACTGGAGAAGAGGAGATAGAAGCGGTCTTTGTTGGAATAGATATCGATGTCTCTGAGGTCGTATTGGTGGATAGATTGAGAGAGAAGGGTGAAAGGATAGACGCACTGATATCCCACCATCCATCTGCCAGGGCCTGGGCCCAGTTTTACGAAGTGATGGATATGCAGACCGACATACTAGAACACCTTGGCGTCAATCCTGTTGTCTCTGAAAAGCTTCTCCAGGAGCGCAAGGACCAGGTTAAGAGGAAGGTGATGCCTGCTAATCACTTTCGGGGGATATCGGCGGCTCAGATGCTGGAGATGCCCTGGATGTGCGCACATACACCGGCAGACAATTGTGTCTACGACTATTTGAAGGAATTGTTTGAACGACAGCTGCCGCGCAGTGTAGGCGATGTTATGGACATACTCTACGATATACCCGAATATCAGGAAGGCGCCAGGCGCGGAAGCGCTCCTGTTATATTGCTGGGCAGTAAATCAAGTCGAGCTGGTAAGATCGCCCTTGAGATGACCGGCGGGACAGAGCCTTCGGTTGAAAATTACCAGTATCTTGCCCAGTCCGGGATAGGGACTATCGTTGGTATGCACTTCAGTGAAGAGCACTACAAGAAGGCAAAAGAGGCGCGCCTGAATCTTATCGTTGCCGGCCATATGGCAAGCGATACCCTTGGGATGAACCTGCTTCTTGATGAGATAGAGGCGTCGCTTGGCCACTTAAAGGTCCTCTCCGGATCAGGATTCTATAGGATAAGCCATAGATAGCGGTTGCTATAGGTATAAGGGGTGATTTTATGCACATAACCGTACTGGGGGCCGATGGCCAGCTCGGGACGGATGTCATTGATTTGCTCTCGAAGGCCCTGCCTGTTAAGGCCCTTACAAGAGAGGACTTTGATGCCACTGATAGGGATGTCTTTGGACGATTGAGGCCCTTCCTAGAGGATACTGATGTGGTGATTAACTGCGTTGCCTATACGGATGTAGACAAGGCAGAGCAGGAGAAGGATCTGGCCTACAGGTTAAATGCAGAATTCCCTGAGGGCCTGGCAGGGATGCTGGGGACATCTGATAAGATATTATTTCACATAAGCACTGACTACGTCTTTTCAGGAAGGCTGGGTCGACCTTATAGGGAGGATGATGTCCCTGATCCGATTAATGTCTACGGAAAGACAAAACTGGCAGGTGAGATAGCCGTCTCTAGATTGTGTCCCAGGCACTTTATATTCAGGACGGCTGGTTTATTTGGAAAGGCAGGGCCTAGCGGCAAGGCAGGTAATTTTATAGACACGATAATAAGGCTTGCCAGAGAAAGGTCTTCCCTAAGGGTCGTTGACGACCAGGTAACCAGTCCAACCCATACCCTGGATGTGGCTAGGGCAATAAGGGCCTTTATTGAAGGGGGCATTGGGGAGTACGGGATATTTAATGTCGTAAGCAAGGGATATTGTTCGTGGTATGAACTGGCGGATTATGTTTTGCGGCGGCTTGGCATAGAGGCAGAGCTTGTCCCGGTCTCTTCGGATGAATTCCCCAGGCCCGCAGCCAGGCCGAGATTTTCTTCCCTTGATAATTCCAAGATATCTAAGTGGTATAATATGCCTCGCTGGCAGGATGCAGTAGATGAGTACCTCAGGATAAAGATGTTGCTGCCGAAAGGAGGACAATAGTGCCAGAACTGCCCGAAGTAGAGATAATAGTTAGACGCATAAGGGAGGTGTTTCTCGACTCGGTTGTCTCTGACGTTGTTTTGCCCTCGAAAAGGGGCAGTTTTTCTATGGACCAGATGCGTCAGAGGCTGATCGGTCAGAGATTGGAAGATGTCTTAAGGCGGGGCAAGGCGATAGTCTTGAAGATAGGCCAGGGTTTTCTCATCATCCACCTGCGTCTAAATGGTCAGGTCTGTATTGTGCATAATCTTCCCAGACATTGTATCTTTGGGGTGTTGTTTGAGGACAAGGAATATAGTCTCTATGTATGTGATTTTCGAGGTCTTGCTCAGATAAAGTGGGTCGAGGACCTCGATGAGGATGAGTTTATCAACGGCCTTGGTCCGGATGCCCTCTATGACGAACTGGCCTTTGATTACTTCTATGATAGGATCAAGAGGAATCGAGGGAGTATAAAGACACTGCTTATGGATCAGCGTTTTATCTCGGGGATAGGGAATATCTATGCAGTGGAGGCCCTGTTTCGGGCAGGGATATCTCCGCATAGACCGGCCTCTTCTCTGTCTCGAGACGAGGCAAAGAGGCTGCATAAGGCCGTAAAAGAGGTCATTTCTCTGGCCGTAAAGAGGGCCGCTGTCCCTGAAAAGTATTTTAAGGACGATTCGCGAAGGCCTGCTAAAAGGGCCTCCTGGGAGTTCTTTGTGTACGGCAGAGACGGGCAGGAGTGCAGGGTCTGTGGTGGCAAGATAAAGAAGACGAAGATAGCGGGTAGAGGAACCTACTTCTGTCCAAATTGTCAGGTATGATATGGAGGGATTATTCAGGATCATAGATGCCAATATTAACAGGGCGCAGGAGGGCCTCAGGGTAATCGAGGACTTTTATCGTTATCGCTTCGACGAAAAAGATAGAGAGGTCCATAAGAGACTGCGATCCGTGCGTCA
>JALVWL010000234.1 GCA_027034965.1 Candidatus Omnitrophota bacterium | reverse complement strand
GCCTAATAATATCCACCGGCTCCCTATCAAATTCATCCTTTATATTCCCCACCAGCTCCTCAATGACATCCTCCAGTGTAACAATGCCAGCCGTTCCCCCATATTCGTCTACCACAACAGCTAGATCCTCATCAAACTCCTTAAAGTCATGCAAAAGCCTATCCAGGCTCTTGGTCTCTGGTATCATAATCGCCTTACGCATAAACGACCGCCAATCCTTCTCCAGATGAAGAAGCACCTCCTTCAAACGTATATAGCCAAGGACATAGTCAATACTTCCCTTATATACAATCAACCTGGAATAACGCGCCTTTTGTGAGACCTTTTTTATCTCTTCCAGGGAAGAAAGGACATCGATTCCAACTATATCAACCCTGGGGGTCATTATTTCATCCACTGTCCGCACGTCCAGATCCATTGCCTCTTCCAGCATATCCCGCTCTGCCTCTGCCAATACCCCATCTCTCTCCCCTAGATCCAGCAGGGCCTCTAATTCATCCTCTGAAAGCGCCAGATCAAGTTTTTTCGTATCTGCCCCAAAGAGAGAAAAAATCGCCTCAAGGATCCTTTCAAACCATACAGAGACCGGACGCAGAAGCCTCTCAAATAAAGACAGGAGCCCTATCCCATAATATGAAAAGGACTCATTCCAGGTTATCGCAAGGACCTTTGGAGTCAGTTCAGCAAAGATCAATAAAAGCAATGTTCCAAGTATAACCGAGAGCAACAGCGCCCTAGATCCAAACAGGTCAATAAAGACACTAGCCCAGACAACAGAAAATGCAACGTTTACAAGGGTATTACCGGTAATGATAATATTTACGGTTGAATTAGGATTCTTCAGGAAATTAGACACCCGATCAGCACGTCTTGGATTCCTTGCCCTTATCCGCTCGAGATTGACAGGTGAAAGTGAAAAGAGGGCCGTCTCTATCCCTGAAAAAAAGGCAGACAACAAAAAGAGGACAAAGATTACCAGCCCATGCCAAACCAGATACATAGAAGGCCTAATCCCCTAAACAGGTCCCTATCATCCTGGCGGCCGTTATCATCTCACAATCAGACGGCACTGTCCTGACCCTGCCGCCTACCTTACTCAACTCTATCGTATTCATATGACCTGAACGCAGACACACCATCTTTCCAAATTGACCCTTCATCACCAGCTCCAATGCAGCTATTCCAAAGCGCGTCGCCAGAATCCTATCGAATGGCGTAGGTGTTCCACCCCTCTGGATATGCCCCAGTATAGTAACCCTCGTCTCAAGGCCTGTCCTCTCCTCTATATCCCTACCTATCTTGTTTCCTATGCCCCCGAGGCGCAATGGATCAGGGCTATCCTTCACCACTTCCCTCACAACCAGATCTCCACCCTTCGGTTTCGCCCCTTCTGCCACCACAACAATGCTAAATCGCTTCCCCTTCCTATTTCTCTCCTTTACCTTTGCGCATACCACATTTATATCGTAGGGGATCTCAGGTATAAGGATGATATCGCCTCCGCCGGCAAGCCCTGCAGAAAGGGCAATCCAACCGGCATATCTACCCATAACCTCCAGCACCATTACCCTGTGGTGAGACTGGGCAGTAGTATGCAATCTATCAACCGCTTCAGTTGCCACGGCCACAGCAGAATCAAAGCCAAAGGTTACATCCGTACCAACCAGGTCGTTATCAATCGTCTTAGGTACACCGACGATATTCAGTCCCTTCTTTACCAGTTTGCTTGCTACCGTCTGGGTACCATCTCCACCTATACAGATCAGGGCATCCAGTTTTAGTCTTTTATAAGTCTTTACGACGTCTCCAGATAGGTCCTTATATTTTACCTCTCCGGTCTTGGGATCCCTGATAGGTTGGCGGAAGGGATTGTCTTTATTAGACGTACCTAGGATCGTGCCACCCTCTACGAGGATACCAGAGACATCGTGGGAATCCAGCTTCTTCCACTTGTTATACATAAGGCCTGAATATCCATCCTTAAAACCGATCACCTCTATTCCCAGCGCCAGAGCAGGTTTAACCACCGCGCGAATGACCGCATTCAGGCCAGGACAATCTCCACCAGCCGTAAGGATACCAATACGTTTTACCTTGCGTGCCCTCTTAGTAACCCTCTTTGCCATCTCAGCCCCCCTTAATAATAACCTGGATTATGCATTAGAATTCTTTATCTTGCATCTTATAAAACTCAAATCTAAAATCTCAAAAGTCAAATCCACAGCTTAAAACTTAAAACCTAAGAATGAAGAATGGAGCATGGAGAATGAAGGGAATTTCTTAAAAAAATCCCCTACGCTTCCTTCTTCATTCCCAATCCTAAATTTCACATCGCTTTACAATTTATTCTAAAACACAAAAAAAGAGTTATCAAATAAAAATCAAGCCCTGGGAAGGGGAACAAGATCAATATTCCACCCACACATACTGGCGCGTCTCACCAACAGGGATCTCTACCTTTGCCTTTCTCTGAAGAATATTCACCTCCACGACCTTACCCCTACCTTGCTCGGTAGAGACCTCCTGTCCCTGCCTTGGCAGCCCCTTCATTGCCTGACGATATACATCCCATTCATATCCCAGACAACACATAAGCCTCCCGCATATTCCAGAAATCTTATTGGGATTAAGGGAGAGGTTCTGATCCTTGGCCATCTTTATAGACATAGACTTAAATTCCTTCAAATATAAGGCACAACATACCTCTCGGCCACAAATCCCCAATGCCCCCAACATCCGCGCACCATCTCTGACCCCTATCTGCCTCATCTCTATCCGCGTCTTAAAGGTATGGGCCAGGTCCTTCACTAGCTGGCGAAAGTCCACCCTATCATCTGCAACAAAATAGATTATCAATTTGCCCTCATCAAATGTATATTCAGCAGAAATAAGATTCATTGGTAGATTATGGTACTCCACCTTATCCCTGATGATCCGCATCACCTCAGGTATTCGTTTCTTCGCCTCCAATATCTTGTCCAGATCCTCCTTAGAGGCCTTTCTAATAATATCAACCACTGCCTTGACCCTGGAGTCCTCATCCAGAAAAAATGAGGAAATGACTTCACCCCAATCAAGGCCCTTCTCAGTCTTCAGCACAACAATATCCTTCGTTGATATATCCTCTTCTGAACTGCGCTTTGCATAGACCAGGGGGCCATGCTCCCTCAACCTTACCTGAAAAAATATCTCTTCATTCATAATCTCACCAACCTGAGTAAACTCGCCATCTCTGCCTCATAAAGGGACAAATTCAAGACATCACCGTACGCAGCCAAATCAAAAAACCTCTCTGCTGCAAAGATCCACTGTTCTAGATTTGACCAACCTTTGTCAGAGACTACATTATATCCCAGATCCTCAAGCTTTAACAGACAAACCAACATATCGTGCAGACAGACAGCCAGCTTGCGCAACTCCAGTGAAAGTCTCGACCTGTCCTTTATCATTATTGGCCTACCCTTGATCTGAGAAATAGCCCTTTCAAACAAAGAGGCTAAGATATCCCTGTCCTCCTCGACAAGAGGGGCAACAGAACCCTCATATATCTTATTCCCATCTACATCTCTGCGTATAGAGGCTATTTCATCAGAGGACAATGGAAAAAACCTCAACACCACACACCTGGACCTAATCGTAGGAAGCAATCTCTCTATATGCGAACTCACCAATACAAAGACCGTATCACCCGGGGGCTCCTCCAATATCTTTAAAAAGGCATTTGCTGCTACATCGTTCATTGACTCGGCATAATCTATAAGCACAAACTTACGCCTGCCATAATAAGCAGACTTATACGCAAACTCCTTTATCTGCCTTATATCATCTACTAATATCTCCTTCCCATCCTTCTCAAGCCAAAACACATCCGGATGGTTTTGAGAAAAAAACAGGCGACAGCTATGGCAGACCCCACAACAATTATTGGTCTCACACAACTGCTTCAGGATCCACATCTTAGCAGAAAAGCGCTTGCCCACCGAAGACGGCCCTGTAAACAACAATCCAGAAGGCACCCTATCGAGTGAGGTAAGGAGGTCAAGATAACTATTCTGTATACGATGGCCTACAACCTTGCAGAGACTATTTTCCATACATCTTCCATAACTTCTTCTAAAGGACGATTCGAATCAACCAGCACAACCCTCTCAGGAAACATAGATGCAAGGCTTCTAAATCCCTCAAGGACCTTCTCCAAAAATATCTTTCCCCTCTTTTCAATTCGGTCCCCCATCTCAATACGTTCTATAACCTTCTCAATGGAAGAATCCAAGACAATCGTCAAATCCGGGAAGAACTCACCAAAAAAAGTATGCATCACATTCAGGACCCTCTCATATCCTAGGCCCATCACCATCCCCTGATAGACAATCGTAGAATCGATATACCTGTCAAAAACAAGCACATCTCTTTTTTTTATCTGCCTGGCCACAACCTCCTCTATCAACTGGGCCCTGGCAGCACAGAAAAGAAAAAATTCCGCACCCACAGAGAGACATGTCTGCCTATCGAAATTCAAAAGAATCTGCCTTATTCTATCCCCTAGGGCTGTTGAACCAGGTTCTCGCAACGCAAGACAGTCAAGGCCTGCCTCCTCCATCTTTGCACAGAGCATCCTGCATATAGAACTCTTACCCGTCCCATCAGCCCCCTCAATAGAGATAATCATATCCTCATCCACCTCGTACCCTCTGGGGTATCTTCGATCGCAATCCCCTTATCCCTTAACAGCTCCCGTATAGCATCCGCTAAAGCATAGTCCTTATGCCCCCTTAAGGCCTGTCGAACCTCTATAAACAACCCAACCACATCATCATCAAGCCAGCCCTCTTCCTTATTTCTGAGTCTGCCTGGCAATATCCCAAACAGAGACAACACCTCCCTTGCCATTCTAAACAACCTTTCAGAACCCTCTCCTGCCTTCAATCTATCCAAGGTCTCAGAAACAATCGAAAATAGCCCTCCAAGCGCCCTAGGGGTATTCAGATCATCACACAATGCCGACAGCACACCAGTCCTCAACCTATCCGCCCAGTTGTCCAGCTCAGAAGACGATGAATTCCTCTCCAGCAAACCGAACCACAAGGCAAGCCTATCGTACATCTTCTCCATTTCCTGCATCTTTTCATCTGAAAAGTCTATCGGAGACCGGTAATGCGTGGACAAAAACCACATCTTCCACAACTCAGGCGGATAGCGCTTCAATCCATCCGCTATAGTGATAAAATTTCCGAGAGACTTCGACATCTTCTCGCCATTAACCGTTACCATCCCATGATGCAGCCAATACCTGGCAAAGGGCCCGTTGATAAGCGGCTCAGCCTCTGCTATCTCATTCTCATGATGAGGGAAAATAAGGTCTCTGCCCCCACCATGTATATCGAAACCCTGCCCAAGTAGATGCGTACTCATAACCGCACACTCAAGGTGCCAACCCGGCCTGCCTCTACCCCACGGACTCTCCCAGAAAGGCTCATTTTCTTTAGCCGCCTTCCACAGGGCAAAATCAAGGCCATCGCGCTTATCATCCTCTATATCCTTTCTTACTCCCTTCAGGAGTTCATCCAGTTTTCTATGGGAAAGCCGTCCATAATTAGAAAACGCACGCACAGAATAATATACATTCCCCTTATCCGTAACATAGGCATAACCAAGGCCTATCAAGCGCTCTATAAACTCTATCATCTTATCTATATAATCAGTTGCCCGCGGCTCAAAGTCTGCCCTAGGAAGGTCCAGGCCGACAAGATCCTCGTAGTAATAATATATATATTTGTCCGTAAATAGCTTAAGATCCTGATAGGAAATCTGTCTATGCCCATTGCCCTCCCAGATGCGCTGAATAATCTTATCGTCTATATCCGTAATATTACGCACAAAGACCACCTCATAGCCCAACCACTCAAAGAGGCCCTTCAGGAGAGAGAACACAAATAGGCTTCGGGCATGGCCTATGTGGCAGCGATCATATACAGTAACCCCACAGGCATACATCCTCACCCTGCCTTTATCCTGGGGTTCAAATCGTTCCTTTTTCCCAGAGAGAGTATTATACAGGAATAGATCCATATACAACTCCTCTTAAATAGCGAAACACACAACTAATTAAGATACCTCACAACCACCCAAAAGACAAGCAAAACCGACGAGAGAACTCTAAACCAGAATGTCCCCTCACAGCGGTAAGGAGGTAAAAACTTGCGCAACATATCAAAAGAAACACCCCCACGTGTGTGGGGACGACAAAACGGAATAAGATAACCTTCATCAAATGCAGGAAACACCCCCACGTGTGTGGGGACGACGCAGAAGAGCATTATCAAGGCCGTCAACCCGAGGAAACACCCCCACGTGTGTGGGGACGACGGATTTGCAGGAGTGACCCTTGACCTTATGTAGGAAACACCCCCACGTGTGTGGGGACGACTATTGAGG
>JALVWL010000233.1 GCA_027034965.1 Candidatus Omnitrophota bacterium | reverse complement strand
CATAATTTGGGATAAATAAAAATTACAGAGGAAGAAGGGAGGATAAAAGCATCTTATTTACCGACATAGACCCTTTCTTTAAAAATCCTCCTTTCATCCTCAATGTTTGCTCAAAAAATCGGGGCGAGAGGATTTGAACCTCCGACCTCTGCGTCCCGAACGCAGCGCTCTAAACCAAACTAAGCTACGCCCCGATTATCCTCCAGAGATATCCCCAAATCTTTCTAATCCCTTAGCAGCAGGTGAAATTACCGCCAGATTATATCTTTTTGGCTGCAATATATCCTTTGCAACTCTTTTTACATCGTCCAACTCTACGGCCTCCAACTTGTCCCTTATCTCATCCGGCATCTCTACCTCACCCGCATTCAGGAGGCGGCCACCAAGCATCAACATATTCTCCATCGTATCTTCCAGATTCAGGGTTATCTGACCTATTAAGAACTCCTTCCCTCTCTTAAATTCTCCCACAGAAATTCTGCCCAATGCAATCTTTTCTAACTCCCTGTATATAACCTCCAGGGTTTTCTTTAGGCTTTTATGTTCTGTGCCTGCCTTTATAACCAGTGCGCCGGTATCCTTCATCTTTGCCACTGAAGAGGATATATGATAGGCCAAACCTCTTTTTTCCCTTACTTCGTTAAATAGACGGCTGGACATATTCCCGCCGATAATCACATTGAGTATACCAAGCGCATATCTCTTTGGATTTAAGTACGAATAAGCCGGTATGGCCAGGCAGAGATGGCTTTGTTCGGTCTGCTTTTCGTATACATTCAACCTGGGCCTGTCCTGAACCTTAGAGAAAACTATGTCCCTTGGACTTCTGCCTTTCTCTCCAATATCAAAGATTTCCTCTATCTTGTCCAATACCCGTTCATCTACTTTACCGGCAATGGAGACAACCATATTATTGGGCCTATAGAATCCTCTCTGAAACTCAGCCATAACATTCCTGGTTATCCTACCAACGGATTCCATCGTCCCTGCCAGGGGTCTGCCCAATGGATGGTCCTTCCATATTAGCTCCTGGGCCAGCTCAACGACATAATATTGAGGAATGTCCATATACATCCGTATCTCTTCAAATATAACCAGTTTCTCGCGATTAAATTCATCCTCATCTAGTGTGGGCCAGAGGACCATATCCGAAAGCACATCAAGGCCCCTATTAATATGTCTCGCTGGGAGCTTTACTAGATAACAGGTATGCTCCTCAGAAGTGAACGCATTCAAACTTCCCCCAACGCCTTCTAAGAGTTCCTTTATCTTCCTACCAGAATAGTGCCTAGAGCCCTTGAACACCATATGTTCGAGGAAATGAGATATCCCTTTATATCTCTGATTCTCGAATCTGCCCCCCATCCGGACCCATATACCTATGGAAACAGACTCCATATTCGGCATAGGATATAAAACCACCCTAAGCCCGTTTTTAAATTTCTTTAGGATAACCCCTGTCTGAGCCATTTTATCTTTCTCCTCAATTTCTTTAGATTTTCCTCTTTGCTTTTTCCAGGATCTATCTCTTTTATAAGCGCACTACCAACAATTACCCCATCCGCAACAGAAACCGCACTCCTCACGTTATCAGGGGAAGAAATGCCAAAACCGAGGTATATATCTTTCTCTATCCCTACACGCTTTAGTCGCCTTATATGAGACAACGCCTCCCTATTTACAGAGCTTCTCTCTCCTGTTACACCCGTAACCGAAACATAATAAAGAAAGCCAGTAGAGGCATTGGCCAGTGCCCTGGCACGTTCCATACTAGTCACGGGAGTAACGAACATTATTACATCCAGGCCCCATTTTCTACCACTCTTTATCAGCTCCCCTGACTCCTCCAGTGGCACGTCAGGGACAATAACTCCGGAAATCCCCGCCTTTTTTGCCTTCTTTATGAAGCTGTCCACACCCTTATGGAATACCAGATTATAGTAGGTCATATAATACAAAGGCGTATCTATTTTAGAGCTCAATTCAGAAGTGCGTGCAAAGACATCCTGGAGCCTAATTCCCCTGGACAAGGCATAGCTAGAGGCCATCTGGATGGTAGGTCCGTCTGCAAGCGGATCAGAAAACGGAATTCCTATCTCTATTCCATCCACCAAATCGCTAACACCTTCCATAAAATAAAAGCTATCCGCCAGCTCAGGATAACCTGCTGTCAGATATATCAATAACTTTTTCTCCATGATATAACGACCTTGTTTCAAACCAAATTATGCATTAGAATTCTTCATCTCGCACAATTTAATTTTAATGTATTTTACCACATATACGAATCTTAACAAATTAGAGTTATTTACATCAGGATTGGTGCTTATCCCCTATTCGCTTGGGCAGGTAGTCAAGATTCACATTCATAAGAGACAAAAATGCGCTTTTCACTATATCTACTCCAGGAGACTGTTTCTGGAGCCAGCTTAATATATACTTCATCTGTTCGCGCTTATTCTCATCTGCCCACTTGCACAAACTAGTTCTAGGATATCCTCTCTCCTTGGCCAACCTAATAAGTTCTTCTTCCTTTATGTAAACGAGTGGACGGATAACCGTAATCTGGCCGTCAAAAAATACCTGTCTAGGACACATAGTCGAGATACTCGATTTAAAAAATACATTCATAAGAAATGTCTGGACCACATCATCCATATTATGCCCGAAGGCTACTTTATTACACCCCCTATTATATGCGGCCAAAAAGATGGCCTTGCGCCTATACCAACTACAGAGAAAGCATCTATCCTTATCTGTATTAGCAAGATCCAAACCAGATAGGGCATCACTGTCGATCACAAACTCCACACCAATCCGGGAGAGGTGATTTCTCGTAATAGAGGAGGTCTCATCATCTACGACAATATGATAAGCAATTAACTCAAACTTAACTGGACTCTTGCGCTGTTTATCTAGCAAAAAATCCAATAAGGCGAAACTATCCTTGCCGCCTGAAACCCCAACCAATATGCGATCACCTTCAGAAATTAGGCCAAAATCCCCTATGGCATAACCGACTCTTTTGGCAAGGTAGTAAAATAGTCCCTTAGGCATATCCTTGTAACAGAACCAAACCTATTCCCATTCTATGGTGGCTGGAGGTTTGGAACTTATATCGTATACGACCCTGTTTACTCCTTTTACTTCGTTTATGATACGGTTTGATATCCTGGCCAGGATATCGTAAGGCAATCTGACCCAGTCAGCGGTCATTCCATCGACGCTATGTACTGCCCTTAAAGCAATGACATATTCATAGGTCCTCTCATCCCCCATTACCCCAACCGTCCTCAAAGGAAGGAGCACAGCAAATGATTGCCATATATCCCTGTAGAGTCCTGCGGATTTTATTTCCTCAACAACAATCCAATCGGCCTCTCTGAGAATATCCAATTTTTCTTTTGTTATCTCCCCCAGACACCTAACTGCCAATCCTGGTCCTGGAAATGGCTGTCTATAAATTATCTCATCTGGAAGGCCAAGTTCCTTGCCAAGCACGCGTACCTCATCCTTAAACAACTCCCTTAATGGCTCTATCAATTCAAACTTCATATCCTCTGGCAAACCTCCCACATTGTGGTGGCTCTTTATCTTTGCCGAAGGACCGCCAAAGGCAGAAACGGATTCTATGACATCCGGATACAGGGTCCCTTGGGCAAGGAACCTTGCCCCTTTTATCTTGAGCGCCTCGTCTTCAAAAACACGGATAAACTCGTGCCCTATTATCTTTCTCTTCTCTTCCGGATCAGTTACACCCTTAAGTTTACCCAGAAATCTATCGCTTGCATCGACATAGACGAGATTCATATGCATATTCTCACCGAATACCTTCTGAACCTTCTCAGGCTCACCCTTCCTAAGCAGGCCATTATTTATAAATATGCAGGTAAGCTTATCCCCTATGGCCTTGTGAATCAATGTCGCAACAACTGAAGAATCCACACCACCACTCAACGCACAAATCACCCTATCACTGCCTACTCTATCTCTTATCGCCTCTACCTGTTCATCCACAAACGACCTCATCGTCCAACTAGGCCTGCACCTGCAGACATTGAAGACAAAGTTTGCCAGTATCTGATTCCCGTATTCTGTGTGTACGACCTCTGGATGAAACTGAAGTCCATATATATGCCTGTTCAGATCGCCAATTGCAGCATAAGGAGAATTGTCAGAATGCCCCAGTACCAGGAAACCATCTGGCAGGCTATCGACTGCATCGGAATGGCTCATCCAGACCTTAAAAGAGTCAGGCAAACCAAGGAACAGATCGCTAAAGTCATCCACAACCAACCTGGATGGACCGTATTCCCTGCGCTTGACGGGCACAACCGCCTCGCCATGGAGCATTACTATGGCCTGCAATCCATAACATATCCCCAGAATCGGTATGCCCATTTTAAGCAAACCCTTATCAGGAAGCGGAGATGCATCCGTATAGACAGAGGCCGGTCCACCTGAGAATATAAGCCCCTTGGCATTCTTTTTAATCACCTCTTCTGGGGTTATATCATACCTGACTATCTCACAGTATACGTGTTCCTCTCGAATACGCCGGGCAATCAATTGGGTATACTGCGAACCAAAATCCAATATCAGTATTGTGTCCTGCTCCATCTTCCCTCCACGATAAGCACATATCAAGATAAAAATAGTATCAAAAGTATATAATAAATCTTAACGGCAAAAAAGATAAAAATAAACCCTTGTATTGTCTTCTCCCTTGGCCACTTTGCTCATCTCATCCCGACTATTTCAGAAACAAGAGTGCGGATTCAACAGGGAAAGGGCCATTGACCGGAGCAATGACATTGGAAAACCCTATCCTCTCAGCCTCTTTTATACGCTGTTGCATCATCGAAACAGAGCGCACATCGCCTGTAAGGCCTATCTCCCCTATTGCAACTGTCTTTTCTGGCAAGGGCAGAGACCGCAAGGAAGAGACTATCGCCATCACAACACCTAGGTCTCCCCCTGGATCCTTTACCCTCAAGCCACCTGCCACAGAGACAAAGACATCATACTCATAGAGCCTATAGCCTAACCTCTTTTCAAGGACCGCTAGGAGCATAGAAAGCCGGTTAGGATCAAATCCCTGACAGCGCCTAAGCGGAGCCCCAAAACCAGAAGATGGGGCAACCAGTGCCTGGACCTCAACAAGAATAGGACGCACCCCTTCCATAACAGCGGTAATACATACACCGGCCTGTCCGGGATTGTAATTGGATATAAAAAACTCAGAAGGATTTTCTACTTCAATTAATCCTTCATTTCGCATCTCAAAGACTGCCAGTTCATTTGTAGCACCGAATCTATTCTTAACGGCCCGCAGGATTCTAAAGGCATTATATCCCTCCCCCTCAAAATAAAGGACAACATCAACTAGATGCTCCAGCGTCCGTGGCCCTGCGATGGCACCGTCTTTTGTAACATGGCCTATCATCCATAGACAAAATCCCTTCGTCTTTGCCAAAAAGGCAAGCCGCGAGGCACACTCCCTGACTTGAGAGACGCTTCCGGGTGAGGAATTTATCTGCGGCCAGAAAACCGTCTGGATAGAATCGAGAATCACCAGAAAAGGGGTCGTCTTTTCTATGGAGGATATAATACTATCCAGGTTCGTCTCTGATACAACAAAGATATTGTCCCGGACCGCACCCAGACGTTCTGCACGCATCTTTACCTGGGCCGCGGACTCCTCTCCACTGATGTACAGGACTGTCCTGGACTGCGCGGCAATCCCTGCTGCCAGTTCAAGGGATAGGGTAGATTTGCCTATCCCAGGATCCCCGCCTAGTAGTATTACGCTGGCAGGAACCAGTCCTGAACCCAGGATAAAATCCAGCCCCTTAAGACCAGTAGAAAGCCTCGCATAGTCCTGTGCCTCCACACTGGACATTGGTACAGGGGAACTGCCCTGGATGCCAGGGATAGCTAGTTTCGGCCCTTCTACCTCTTCGACAAAGGAATTCCAGCTATTGCAGGAAGGACACTTACCCAACCATCGTACTGACTTGTAACCACATTCTTGGCATATAAAGACGGTCTTTGCCGTAGCCATAATAATTAACCCGGATTATGCATTAGAATTCTTTAGCTTCCAGCGCTTTGCTAATCAGCCCTCTCTTTTCTTATCTAAAAATAAGCATGAAGGATGGAGCATGGCGAATGAAGGGAATTTTTTATTAAAAAAGAAAAACATCTCGGTAAATAAGAATCCTTCATGCTTCCTTCTCTCTTCTCCATCCTCAAAACTTGAGTTGTAGTTTTTAGTTTTGAGTTTTTAGTTATTTTCATTGCATAATTTGGAATGAAGAAAAATTCTTTGTAAAGAAAAATCCTGCTCCCTCATCTTTTTCTCTTCAAGGCTTTCTATGGCATAATATACTGCTCCCCGTTAAGAGATAGGCAGTAATTTGTTATAATAGCCTATCACAAAAGGAAGGAGGGAGCTATGAAATATCGCAAGAT